>PQXD01000002.1:158462-185947 GCA_003194485.1 Deltaproteobacteria bacterium | reverse complement strand
CCCAGCTATTTCCGCACTGGCAAATGGGTGTAAAACCGACGGCTGGATGATGGGAGCCCGGTGAGCTGAGAGGCTCACGCCGGGTTCTGAGAGGGCCTGGGGGTGAGATTCCCCCGGGCTACTCACCGTGTCCTGGGCTCTGATTCAAAGGAGCATCTTCACGTAGCCTTTGAAAAGATAACCCGGTTCATGCAGGTTATAAGGCTGAAGTTGCATGAACGAAAGACCGTGGTCTTCCCGGCCAAAAGGGGCATGACATTCCTGGGCTTCCGCCTTTACCCGGGGAAGGTGCTGGCAGGAAAGCGGTGCGGCAAACGGTTCAAGGCAAGGCTGAAACAGATGCAGAAGGAGTATGCAAGGGGAGATATTGACCTTAGGGGGATAAAGCAGGTAATTGCCTCTTATAACGGGCACCTGGCCCATGGGGCAACCAAAAAATTGAGGTCCGGGATATTAAACGGGTTCCCGTTTGTAAAGGCAAGCCATGAATAAATGAAGGGGTATCAGATGTAGAAAAGGGCATGTTGAGATGTAGGGTGGATAAGCAAAGCGCATCCACCAGAAAAGGGCATGGTGAGGCAATGAGATGAATAACAGGCGCATCCCCTGGTATTACCTGAACCCCAGGGACGGCACCGAGATGGTGCTCATCCCCGGGGGCTGGTTCTTTATGGGAAACAACGAGGAGGACGACCCGGATGCCTATGGTTCTGAAGCCCCCCGCCACCTCCACTTTGTGAGGCCCTTTTACATGGCCATAACCTGCGTCACCGTTGCCCAGTTCAGGAGGTTCGTGAAGGAGACGGGCCACGATGCCGGAGACGATTGGCGAAAAGACCCTGACGACCACCCTGTGCGCTACGTGAACTGGCACGATGCAATGGCCTACTGCACCTGGGCGGGCTTCAGGCTCCCCACCGAGGCCGAGTGGGAGCTTGCAGCCAGGGGATACAAGGCCCTGAAATACCCCTGGGGGGAGGACTGGGAGAATGGGAGAAGGGTCTGCTGGAGTGGGCAGAAAGGCCCGGGTGGAGCAACGGCCCCGGTCTTTGACCACCCCGAGGGGGCAAGCCCCTTCGGCACCTTCCAGCAGAGCGGAAATCTGTGGGAGTGGTGCGGGGACCTGTATGACAGAGATGTTTACAAGAGATACGCCAAGGGAGACTTCAGCGCTCCAGGGTCAGATGGTGGCCGTGTTTTGCGCGGCGCCTCGTGGAACCACAACTTCACGAAGTGCTTCCGTGGCGGCTACCGGTTCGACATCATCCCGCAGGGCCGGAATTTCGTCTTCAACGGCCTCCGCTCAGCCAGGACAGTTACCTTATGATTTTTTTACCATTTTACATTTTTCAAAATTTTTGAGGAGGTACGGCCTGAACGCTGCGTACGGCGTCAAGCATGTCTGCAACGTATTGTGGTGGATTGGTGGATGCGCTGCGCTTATCCACCCTACGAATAGCTACGAATAGCGCAAAAAAATAAAGATGTAGGGTGGATAAGCGCAGCGCATCCACCAATACCAAAGTTTATAACGGTCGCGTATCCCTCCGGAAGGTCAAGGGCCGGGATATTGAACGGGTTCCCGTTTGTAAAGGCAAGCCATGGATAAATGAAGGGGCATGATGCAGATGCATATGTAGCATATGTAGAGTGGATAAGCGCAGCGCATCCACCAATACACATCCACCAATAAGATAAATGAGCAATTACCGGAGAGCCTATATACCTGGAGCAGCCTATTTCTTTACGGTGGTCACAAGGCACCGTAAACCCTGGTTTGACCGGGAAGAGCGGGTGGAGATACTCAGGGAGGCATTTCAGAAGACCATGAGCAAAAGGCCTTTCCGCATAGATGCCATTGTGGTGCTTCCTAATCACATCCATTGCATCTGGAAACTGCCGGAAGATGACAAGGATTTTTCCGGGCGTTGGCGTGAGATCAAGAAGATGGTCTCCCGCCGCCTTGATGCCCGGACGAATGAGCGTAACGAGCGTAGTGTGTGGCAAAGGCGGTTCTGGGAACACCTCATCCGGGATGAGAGTGACTGGAGAAATCACATGGATTACATCCATTACAATCCGGTCAGGCATGGCCTGGTCAGGCGGGTTTCCGACTGGCCGTGGTCATCCTTTGCAAGGGCGGTTGAGCGTGGATGGTACCCTGCGGATTGGGGTGCGACGGAGCCGCCGGCAATTGCCGGCATGGATTTGGAATGATTTTTTTGGAAATACAAGGAAATGGTGGATATCAATTGGTGGATGCGTCGTTGCACTCCTTATCCACCCTACAAATTATTACAAATTACGGATAATCGGAATTATGTAGGGTGGATAAGCGAAGCGCATCCACCAATAAAGGCAATGAAAAAGAAGGGGATACGTCATGGATGAGGCCACGGAAAAGGCCATAAGGCGGCTTGGCAACCGCTTTCCCTTCATGGGAGGATTGATAAGGAAAAGGGCCGCCGAGACCCTGGCAGGGACAGGAGAATCCCATGCGGTCAAGCCCCTTATAACCTGTCTGGAAGACAAAAACCGGAAGGTGGCAAAAGCAGCCTGGTATGCACTTTTGAATCTCTCGGGACCGGCTATGGACCATCTTTGCGCACTGTGGGCAGAGAAACGCGATAAAAGGCTTGAGGCAATCCTCCTCCATGCGGGCTACATTGCCTCAAGACCCCTGGAGCTCAGGTATCTGACATGTCTCAAGCAGAACAGGCTTGATGTACCATCAAAGGCTGATAGTCGCGGGATAGAGTCACTGCTTAAATTGTCAAAGGACGGCGATGTGACAATCTCACAAAATGCAGAAAAGGTGATTCTATCCCTGACCAATCAGGAGGGAATTAATCGCTTCTGCGCACTGTGGGCAGAGAAACGCGATAAAAGGCTTGAGGCAATCCTCCTCCATGCGGGCTACATTGCCTCAAGACCCCTGGAGCTCAGGAGCCTTACTGCCTTCAAAACTGGCAAAAGGCTGCGGGAAAACATCCCGGAGCAGGTCACCCAATCCTGTCTCCTGGACAAAGACAGGGACGTGGTCTTTGCCGCGGTGGATTACGCAATGGATACAGCGGGCAAGACCGCGGAGGCACTTTGGGCTTTTGCCCTCGAGCACCCGGAGGGCCTTGTGGTACGGGTCCTCCATGAGAAAGGCTGGCGGCCCCAGGAGGCCTCAGAACGGGCGATCTTCTATTTTCTTGCCGGGGATCAGGAAGCCTATCACGATATAGATTTTGAGCAGGCGTATCTTCGCTACTGGTACGAGAGTGGCGGTTCCGGGCTGAAAGAGGCCATTGCCTCCCGCATCAGGAAGAGCGGGGATACCAGGCTGCTTGCGGTCTTCAGGACGGAGCGCGGGGCCAGAAAAGGGTCCGTCACAGAAAAAGAGGCGGCACTCCAGGCCGAGATCCTGATGAAAAACAGGGATTATGGAGGCCTGTTCACTCTCCTCCCCTTCTGCAGCTATGAACTGGGAGAAAAGGTCATCAGGTACCTGGAAGATGCGGGCTGGCAGAACCCCGACCCCCATGGCCGGGAGCTTCAGGAAAGGCTCGAGGGCATCCTCTCCGGTAAAAAAGAAAAGGGCCTTCCCCCTTCGTTTGCCATGGCCATATACGAGGATTTCCGCCCCATGTTCATGGGAGACAAGAGGCCTCCCTCCACTGATACCGGGCTCAAGGAATGGCTTGAGGACGGGGATTTCCGAAAGAGGAGCGCGGCCCTTATCACCCTGGCGGAAAAAGGCTCTCCCTTGCTTAAGGATGCGGCCAACAAGGCCTGCGGAGACGCATACTGGCAGGTGAGGATGGCCGCGGCTGCCTGTGAGATGCTGAGACCGGGGACCCTCAGCCCGGCCAACAGGGCCATGCTCGAGGACGATCACTGCCTGTGGGTGGCGGCCCTGCTTAAGATGCCGAAAAGCAGGCGCCTGGCGGAGCTGGGGCCGGCAGGGCTGGAGGAGCTGAGGGAGATGCCTTCCGGGCGGCTTTCTGACCCGGACCACAGGCCGGAGGTACCGGATGACTTTTTCGAAATCTTAAAGGGCCTTGTGCCGACAGGGGAACGGGAGTATCTCCTGACCCTTGGAGAGTTCCTCGGAACCGATATCGTTGTGAGCCACGAGACGGCCTATGAGGCAGGGGCCACGGACGTGGAGATAGAGATGGAGGATTGACAATCATAAAAGGAGGTCTGAGAAATGGAGATACAGGAGGTCCAGTTCATCATAGACACTGAAGGCAGGGTGAGCTTTGAGGTGAGCGGGGTAAAGGGCAGAAGGTGCCTGGACATTACCAGGGACCTCGAGCTTGACCTTGGCGGGGAGGTCCTTTCCAGGGAGGAGACATCGGAGATGTACGAGGAAGAGGCTCAAGAAAAACTCCGCCGCAGGATAACCACGCAGGAGTGATACGCCATGCCCCGTCTCCGCTACCGGAAGATGGCCATAGACTTCGGCACGTCCAACACCATAGTGGCCTTCTGGGAGGAGGAGGAGAAGGACGTGACCCTCCACAAGATCCCGGACGTGACCCTCCCCTTCCGCTTTGAACAGGACGGCAGGGTGAGGGAGATCCCCTACATCCCGTCCCTTATCTACTATGAGGATCGCCTCACCAACTACATCGGCTTTCAGGTGATAGAGAAGGCCCTTGAGAACAGCCGGGGGGCCTTCCGCTGGATCAAGGCCTATATCCAGCAGGGAAGGAACATGAAGTATCCCCTTTCCGACGGGACCCAGGTGGACTACTTTCAGGCAGGCCGTGATTTTCTGGAAAAGGTCCTGGCCTTTGCTGCAGAATCGGGTTACGTGGACCTTGCCTCGTGCGAGGTGGCCTTTACCGTGCCAGTGGAGGCCTTTGAGGACTATTCCGACTGGCTGGCGGACACCTGCCTTGAGCTTGGAGTGAGGAGGTACCGGTTCATCGACGAGCCCAGCGCCTGCATCTTCGGCTACGACACGCACCTCCAGCCCGGAGACACCTTCCTCATCTTCGACTTCGGAGGGGGCACTCTGGATGTCTCCATGGTGAGGATGGAGGAGCAGGTGGAAGGCGGAAGGGGCTGCCGGGTCGTCGGCAAGGCCGGGTGCCGCCTGGGAGGGCGCACCATAGACGGCTGGCTCTACGACGACATCCTGAGGAGGGCAAGGATTGACCCCCTGGATGCCCGCCGGGCCAGCGCCCTGCTCATGCTCCAGGTGGAGAAGGTCAAGGAGCACCTCACCAGTCATCCATCGTGCAAATACGACATACGCCACGGCCCCACCGGACTGCGCCTCAAGGGGACCTATCACCGGGGCGAACTGGAGGACCTCATGGAGGAAAGGGGTCTCTATCACCACGTGCACGAGACCGTGGAGCGGGCCCTGAACCAGGCAGCCGATAGGGGATACGGAAAGGAGGATATCAAGGACTGCCTCCTGGTGGGGGGAAGCAGCCTGATCCCCAGCATCAGGCGCCAGGTGAGGACCATGTTCGGGGAAAAGGTGCGGTTCTTCAGGCCCTACGATGCCGTGGCCAGGGGGGCCTGCCGCTTTCTCACAAGCGACGTGGAGGCCCTCTACGACTACATCCAGCACGACTATGCCATCAAGAGCTATGACACCGGGAAGGGAGAGCACAGGTTCATCCCCCTGGTCCCAAGGGGCACCAGGTACCCCACCAGGGAGGACTTCAGGCGCATGACCCTGAAGGCTACCAGGAACGGGCAGCGGTTTTTGGGGATAGACATATACGAGGTGGCCGAGAAGGAAAGCGTGCCAACAGGGGCGGGGGAGATAGTCTTTGATCTCAATGGCGGCGCGGTCTTTGAGACCAGGATCTCCGGGGCCGGGGCAGGCACGGAGTTCTTGATGAACGAGGACAACCCCACCTTTATAGAGGCAGACCCCCCGGCGGAGCGCGGGGTCCCCCGTTTTTCCGTGAGCTTCAGGGTGGACGGCCAGAAGCGCCTCCTGGTAACGGTACGGGATATCCTTACCCAGAAGCTCCTGTATGACGATTATCCCGTGATAAAGCTGCGGTAAGAGGACAAGAGCGAATTTTTCAAGGAGAAACAGGGTGGCAGTGCTTCGCATCCACGCCATGCTCAGGAAAAGCAGGGCAAACGGCCCTGGGGTCAGGACAGTGCTCTGGCTCCAGGGCTGCCCTTTCAGGTGCCCGGAGTGCTTCAATCCAGGGCTTAGGGACCCGGCCGGGGGAAGGAGTATCACGGTTGAAACCCTCCTTCACCGGATAAAATCCATTCGCGGTATCGAGGGCATCTCCATAAGCGGGGGCGAGCCCACAGAGCAGATACCCGGCCTGGTGATCCTGCTGGAAAGGGTTCGAAAAGAGACCGATTTGTCGATCCTTCTCTTTTCCGGACGCACAATGAAGGATATCCTTTGCCTGCCGCAGGGGGAAAGGCTCATCTCCCTCATCGATGTTCTTGTGGACGGCCCCTATGATCCCTCCTGTGCCAACCCTCCGGGAGCTTGGCCATCTTCAGCGAGCCAGACGATCCATATTCTCAGTCCCCGCTACGCCCTGAGCGATTTCTCCAGCCTGCCTGCCCTTGAGCTGATCATCACCGAAGACGGGGAGGTGGTACAGAGCGGTCTGGGAACTGTTAAGTTTTAGAATCAACGCTTCCACGATTCGCGCTGGATGCAGAGGTATATTTTGTAAATTGTAAATCGCATTGACAATTTGCAGCAAAAATTTTAATATATAGACATGATTCCAAGAGATCTTTCCTCAAAATTAAGAGAACTCTCCGGGCAGTATCCTGTCGTGACACTCACCGGCCCGAGACAATCAGGCAAAACAACACTTGTAAAAGCTGTTTTTTCTGACTGGAGATATGTTTCTCTTGAAGAGCCGGATGTCAGGGAGTTTGCCTTAACAGATCCCAGGGGATTCATTGGCGCCTATTCTGAAAATACAATTATAGATGAAGCGCAGCGTGCTCCAGATCTCTTTTCCTACATTCAAACTCATGTAGATGAAATTGGGAGAGAGGAGGTTTATGTCCTGACCGGTTCCTTCAATTTCGGTCTGATGGAAGGAATCAGTCAGTCTTTGGCAGGAAGGGTTGCCATCCTGGAGCTGCTTCCGTTTTCATTTTCTGAGCTGGAGCGGGCGGAAAGATTGCCGGCCTCAATAGAAGAGCTTATGTATACAGGGTGTTATCCAAGAATTTATGACAAGAACCTTGACCCCCATGAGTGGTGTGCAAATTATGTCACAACTTATCTTGAAAGGGATGTGAGGCAGGTAAAAAATATAGCAGATCTTTCTATTTTTCAACGCTTCCTCAAAATGTGTGCCGCGCGCTCAGGACAAATTCTGAATCTTTCAGCCCTCGGCGATGACTGCGGCATTACGCACAACACTGCAAAATCATGGCTGTCTGTTCTTGAGGCCGGATACATTGTCTACCTCTTAAGGCCGCATCACAAGAACTTCAATAAGCGTCTAATAAAGAGCCCAAAGCTATATTTTTTTGACACCGGCCTCCTCTCCTATCTTCTTGACGTGTCCTCTTCACAAGTCCTGATGACGCACGCGTCCAGAGGACATATTTTTGAGACATGGGTTGTCTCCGAGATGATAAAAGGCCGGACACATAGAGGATTAAGAGAAAATATCTACTTCTGGAGGGACAGCACTGGCCATGAAATCGATTGTGTTATCGATCAAGGGGATAGACTTATTCCTTTTGAAATAAAATCAGGGAAGACCGTTTCTCCGGATTTTTTTAAGGGACTTAGGTTCTGGTCAAAGATCTCCAAGACCGATGCAAGTAAAATGTATGTTGTCTATGCCGGTTCGATGGATCAGATAAGAAATCAGGGGAATGTCCTTAGCTGGAGGTCGTTTGGCAATACAATACCGCCTAAAATATGAGAGATAGGGCGGGGTACGCTTTGAAAAATCCTTGACCTGCGGCTTCCGATAGTACTATAGAAGTTAGTGTGTGATGCTTGGGAGTGCTGTTTCGATCCAAATCACAAAAAGCGATTTCCTGTCAGCTATCAGCTCAGCCTATCAGCGCCATGTGGCAGATTTTCCTGCAGTTATTAATCCTGATTACTGCTATTTATGCCGGCCTTGCCGCTTTCCTGTTTTTTTTCCAATCACGTCTCATTTATTTTCCCGCCAGAGAGATAATCGCAACACCTGATCAAATCGGCTTATCGTACGAATCAGTTTCCTTTAAGGCCCCGGATGGAGTCAAGCTCTCAGGCTGGTTTATTCCGGCCGACTCCCCAAGAGGTGTGGTCATATTCTGCCATGGTAATGCGGGTAATATCTCCCATCGTCTTGAGTCTGTAGAGATTTTCCATCGCCTTCGACTCAGCACCCTTATCTTTGACTATCGTGGTTATGGGGCGAGTGAAGGCAACCCTTCAGAAGAGGGTAGCTATCTCGATGCGAAAGGGGCCTGGAATTACTTGATTGAGCATAAGGGACTAGCCCCGTCTGACATTATCCTTTTCGGTCGGTCTCTTGGGGGCGCCGTGGCCGCATGGTTAGCCAGGCAATATACGCCCAAAACCCTTATCATAGAGTCTGCTTTTACTTCAGTTCCGGATTTGGCTGGAGAGCTTTATTTCTATCTGCCTGTAAAATTGCTTTGCAGATACAAGTACAATACCCTGGCCGCCGTCAAGGAAGTTCGATGTCCTGTTCTCATAGTCCATAGCCAAGAAGACAAGGTAGTTCCCTTTAGTCATGGGAGCAGGCTCTTCAAGGCCGCCAGAGAGCCCAAGGCCTTTCTTGAAATTTCAGGAAGCCACAATGAAGGATTTATTACCTCAGGTGATGTTTACATAAACGGGTTTAAGGCCTTTCTTGATCGAGTTGACAGGAATACACTTTAATTATTTGGGGAGTAAATATTCTTATGAACCCGTTATATCCTGCCTTGGAGCGGTTACCTTTTTCCGGGTTTCAAAGCTCACTCATTGCAGACCGAAAGGGGCAGTGCAATTTGGCCCGCGATCGAAACCCTGCAAAAGGCAAACCGCTCCTGCGGCAGGGCACGGCAACTCCGAGGCGCAATGAACCTTTTATATCCCGCCTTGAAGCGGTTACCTTTTTCCGGGTTTCAAAGCTAATTCGTTGCCCTTACCAGAGCCAGTGCAATTTGGCCCGCGATCGAAACCCTGCAAAAGGCAAGCCGCTCCTGCGGCAGGGCACGGATGGCAACCGTTCACGGGAAGGGGATATTTCTTTGAACAGTTTAACGGAAGCCCCCGTAGTTTTCCTGGCTTTTGCTGTGGGGGAAACCCCGGCTCCTGAGCGAAGCGAAGGAGAACGGGGAGGGGGCAAGACTCCCCCATGTCAAAAGCCTTAAGAAAACAAGGGGCTGAAGTGTTAAGTGAAAAGAAATATCCCCTGCCAGTGAACGCTCTACGCAGTGGACCAAGGGTTCATAAGAATATTTACTTTGGGGAATCAATAATGAGGCGGATGTTTCCTCTGTTACTGCTTATGTGCTTAGTGGCTTCGGGATGCGCCGGTAACTGCGTGCGCCGGATGGAAGTCACTGCATATTGCGGATGCGGCAAGTGTTGCGGCTGGGAAAGGGGAAGGTGGAGGTATCTGAAGCTGGATTTCTGGAACCGGTATGTGAGTTCAGGAAAGCACAAAGGCCGGCCTTACTCCGGGCGTACCGCCAGCGGTACAAAGCCGCATCAGCCACGTCCCGGGCTCATTTCAATGGACAGTATTGCGCATCCCTGGATGATTCCCGTTCGACTGATCTTTTTCCCATGGCTCTTTATGCCGCGGGATGGTACCGTTGCGGCTGACACCAGATATTATTATTTTGGAACCAGGATGTATATTCCCGGTTACGGATGGGGCGTTGTGGAAGACAGGGGGTCTGCCATCAAGGGACCTGATCGAATCGATATTTACTTCAGTTCCCACCAAAAGGCCCTTAATTGGGGCAGGAAGAGAGTGGATGTACGAATAGAGAGATGATTCCGCTGAAAATACTCCATCTGCTGCGTTGCTTCAATTTTCTTGTCATTGCGACGTACGCTAAGTACGCCTCACTCCTCGGAAATCTCGCGCCTTGCATCTGAAACATTCTGAGCGGAATCATATTTCAGGACTTTTTGCGGTATAATTAGAGACAAAGAATAGCGATGGAAAAGATATCCATTAAAAACAAGAGATCGCCCCGGGATCCCGATCTGTATTATTATGTGGGTATTGATGCCGGGTCCGTCAGCCTGAATTGCATCGTCATCAATCATGAGAAGGAAATCGTTTATGAATTTCCCTACGAACGTCACCTCGGCAGAGTGGAAGAAAAAGTTTTGACCCTTATCCAGGGCCTATACGAAAGATTCGGGCAGGAGAGGATCCGGTCCGTCTCCTTTACCGGAAACCATGGGAAGAAGCTTGGTGAGGAATTGGGGACCTTTTATGAATTCGAGACCATCAGTCAGGTCCTTGGCGCCGTTTTTTTGAGGCCGGACGTCAAAACGATCATCAGTATGGGAGGACAGGAGACGGCCCTTTTACAGATCAATCATTACGACAGCGGCTGGGAATTGGAATACTTTAATACCAACGGCCCCTGTGCATCCGGCACAGGGTCTTTCATCGATCAGCAGGCCCAGAGATTGGCCACCACCATATATACCAGAAAAACGGATTTTATCCCTGATGAGATCGACAAGATATTGGCCGATTTTATAAAACTCGGCCTGAAGAGCCAGAGACCCGCCAATGTGGCGTGCCGCTGCACCGTGTTCACAAAATCCGACATGATTCACCTCCAGAACAAGGGGGAAAAGCTGGAGGATATTATTTACGGCCTTCATGTTGGAAACGCCAGAAACTACATGAGCACCATCGTCTCCAATCGGGCACTTGAGGAACCGATTCTTTTTGTCGGCGGGCTCTCGTTGAACGACCTCCAGGTCAAGGCCTTCAGGAGCTATTTCCCGGGGTTGATCGTACCTCCCCATAACACCTCCATAGGCGCCCTGGGGGTTGCCCTGGGTGCCCTTGAATCCGGCATGGAGGACCGGGTGGATCCGGATGTGTTAAAAACCGGTGGATTTAAGAGTAAGGTTTCAGTGCCGGTGGCGCCCAGGTTGGCACTGAAACAGACGATTTTTCCGGAGACAAACGAGATTCGGAAAAAATCCTTGCGGAAAAAGACAAGGGTATACCTTGGTATAGATGTAGGGTCCACGACCACCAAATACGCCCTCATCAACGAAGACCGCGAGATCATCCACAAGACCTATGTGCCTACTCAGGGCAAGCCCATAGAGGTCACTCAGAGGCTCCTTTCGTGTATCCGCGATGATATAGGAAAAAGCATTGAAATCGTGGGCACGGCCACGACCGGCTCGGGCAGGAACGTGGTAGGAGATTTTCTGAATGCGGACCTGATCATCGATGAGATAACGGCCCACGCAAGGGGCGCGGTGGAGATATGCCCTGAGGTGGACACTATCTTTGAGATCGGGGGGCAGGACTCCAAATACATCTCTATTGCCAATACCTATCCCCTTGATTTTGACATGAATAAAGTGTGTGCTGCCGGCACGGGTAGTTTTCTGCATGAGCTGGCCAATAAATACGGGATCAATATCGTGGGCGAATTTCAGGAGATTGCGCTTTCGTCGGACAGGCCTGTCAAGCTGGCTGAGAGATGCACGGTATTCATGGAATCAGACCTTGTGTCTTATCATCAGAAGGGCGTAGAGAGAAAAAATCTAATAGCAGGACTGTGCTATGCCATTGTCTATAATTATCTGAACCGGGTGGTCGGAAAGCGAAAAATAGGGCATAAGGTCATGTTCTTGGGCGGTCCTTCTTTAAATAAGGGGGTTGTTGCCGCCTTTGAAAACATCCTTGGACGCGGTCTTCTGGTTCCCAGGCACAGAGAGGTCTTGGGTGCCTATGGCGCTGCTGTGAGTGTGCAGGAGAAAATGCGCCTTGAAGAAAGGGACAGAAGTACCTTCAGGGGTCTTGACAGCGCCATAAAAGACCGGATGGAGTATACTGAAAAAATATGCCGTGCAGACCCTCACTGCCATAACAGATGCAAGCTTAAAGTCTATAATTTTGACGGTCGCCGCAGTATCTGGGGCGGGGAGTGCGGTCGCTATGAATTGACAAGAGGCACCGGACCCAGGAAGGAGAACTTCTTTAAATTGAGGCAGGAGGTCTGGCAGTCATACATGGCCGGGGTTTATACGGATTTGCAGGATGAACCCCTGATGGAGATCGACAATCGACCAACCGTAGGTATGCAGAGGGCCCTTTATGGCCACCAACTGGGTATTATGTGGGCCCATTTTTTTGACCGGCTCGGATTCCGGCTTGTCATGAGCCCGCCAACCAATGCACATATCTCCGAGACCGGGACAGAGATAATTGCGGCCGAGACCTGCTATCCGGTAAAGGTCTCCCATGGTCACATCAAGGAACTGGCAGGAAAGACAAGATACCTTTTCCTTCCAAGCATAATCAACATGCCTACGCCTGAGCCTTCGGAAGCCGGGTATTATTGTCCCATGTCCCAGAGCAATTCCTATATGGTCCGTATGGCCCTCGAACTTGACCCGTCGTCTGTTTTGAGCCCGGTAATTCATCTGAAATACGATCCCGAACTCCTGGCACTGGAGATTTCAGGGCAGATACAGTCAAAGCTCGGCGCAAGTGGGGCCGAGATAAAAAAGGCCCTTTATCATGCCCTGGACAGGCATAATCGGTTTGTAACGGAGCTTTACCGGAGAGGTCAGAAAATCCTTGAAGACCGGGATCCTGATGAGCCAATCGTGGTAGTGACAGGTCGCCCATATAATCTTTACGATGAAAGATTAAATTTGAGGCTCGGCCGGAATTTGAGCAAGATCGGAGTAACCGCGCTTCCCATGGATTTCATAGACGTTTCATCGGTTGACCTTTCGGATTTTCCTTCAATGTATTGGGGACTTGGTGCCCAGATCTTGAGGGTTGCCAGATTCATAAAGGAGCGTCCAAACTGTTTCGGTCTCCATTTGACCAATTTCGGGTGCGGGCCGGACTCTTTTATCGAGCATTTTTACAAATATATCATGGGAGATAAGGCCTATCTGATCCTGGAGCTTGACGAGCACAGTGCCGTAGCAGGTGTTATGACCAGGCTGGAGGCTTACAGGAACGTTATAGAGAATACCATGCAGAAATCCAGGTCAGATATGAATCTTGACTTAAGAGCGGCAAATTAAAAAAAATGGAATCAGAAAAAGTTGTAGATTTCCGGTCGCTCACCAGAAATGTGGGCCGCTTTGATCTCAGGAACAAGACATTCCTGATTCCTCAAATGCACAGGATAGGAGTACATCTCGTTGCGGCGACATTCAGGGGGTTCGGCATTAATGCAAAGGTTATGGACACCTGTAAGGGCCTTGATCTTGGAAAGGAATACACTTCCGGAAAAGAATGCTATCCCTGCCAGATCACGACAGGAGATATCCTCTATTTCTTAAAAGAAGAAGAGAAGAGGCTGGGAAAGGACTTCAATCCGGGAAATTACGTATATTTTATGCCGGAATCGGGCGGACCGTGCCGTTTCGGCATGTACAACAAGTATCAGCGAATTATCCTGGATTCCTTTCCTGAGCTGAAGGATGTAAAGATCGGTTCCCTTACCACAAGTGATGGTTACTCGCTCGCCGGAATAATTGAGAAGGAACGGGTGAGAGACCTCAGGAAGGCCGCCTATTTTTCTATTGTGATAGCCGACATACTCGACAGGTTGCTCTGGAAAATCAGGCCGTATGAAAAAGAACCCGGTATGACGGATGATTTTATCGAGAGATCCATGCACATCATGGAAGATTCGTTTGAGAAATACGGGGCCAATAAAGACTTTGATAAGATACTAGATAAACTGGAAGAGATTATCGATGAGGGAAAATCAATCATTGATCCCGGCATCCCTCCCAAGCCGCTTATCGGGATCGTTGGCGAGATTTACGTAAGGACACATGTCCAGGCAAATCAGGACATTATCAGGGTCCTGGAAAGATACGGGGCCGAGGTGATTAATGCATCTGTTGCCGAATGGATGAATTATACGGCCTATGACAGATTCAGGGAGGCGAAAGCAGGATTTCAATTCAGCCTGAAACAGCTCCGCCCGGGGCCCATGAGGGAGTATTTAAAAAAGATAATCAGCTTCGGGGGGGATCTTTTATATCAAGAACTCAGACAAAAGAAGGCATACAAGAGGGCCAGATCGCTGATTGACCTGGCCGAAGACCATAAAGTGGCAGATCTGGATAATATCCTTCAGGAAAAGGACCTGTTTTGTTTTGATGTGGGCACGGAGGCCTGCTTAAGTATTGCCGGAATCGTGGAATATGCCAGGGAAGGATATAACGGCGTGGTGAATGTCTATCCCTTTACCTGTATGCCCAGTACGGTTACCTCAGCCATCGTAAGGCCTCTTATGAACAAGCTGAGAATTCCATACCTGGATGCCCCCTACGACTCCGGCTTCCAACCCGGAAGGGAGGCGGCCATCAGGACCTTCATGTACCAGGCGTATCAACATCTCAAACGAAATGGCAGAAAAAGGCGAACATAGCTGGAAATTGTACAACTTCCATCAAACAGCGCAACCTCCGGGCGCTCCGCTGCGCCAAGGATCTGCAAGAAATGCTCAAAGTCGCTTTGAAACAAAAAACCGGCATACCCCTCTCCGGCCTGCAAGGAACTAAATAGTCAGGATCAGTGAACTGAGCAGGAAATACATGGATCATAGGCCCTGACAAGCATCCGAGAGAGTCTTTCTATCTCTTTTCCCTCCATTCCCTGTACCATCAACTCATTAACCAGCTTGCGGAGATCATAATATATATTGCCGTTATTCTGATTGGTAGGGATCACACAATCTGCTTTCTCAATCTTTCCCCCTTCGCTGATCCGGTAGTAGTGATAGAGGGTCCCGCGCGGAGCCTCCACCGCCCCGGTTGCCTTGCATTGCCTTACTTTATAATGTATTGAAAATTCAGAGGTATCTGAATCGATCAATTCTGGGAGCAACTCTTTTGACTCATACATGACATGAAAGCACTCCACAAGTTGAGCTAGGTTATAGAAGTAAGGATTATGGACCCCTGGCCTTAAATTCAACCCCTCGGCTGCCTCTTTTGCCTTTGGATGCAGTAGGTCATAATTGTTGTTGAACCTTGCTAACGCACCTACTGCAAAAGATTCCCTGCTCAACCTCGTCAATTTTGAGTTGGAGAAGTCCCCAATGTATTCATTCGTCATGGAACGATATTCGTCTTCTTTTTTGCAGATACCATCACTTGAAATGAGATTCCCCCCGATAAACGGGTATCTGTTAACTCCTCTTAGCGATACTAATTCAGTCTCTCTGACAAAATCCGGTATCTTGAATCCCTTGAAGAAATCAAGCGCCTTCCACAGATATGGGATAGTAGCATCAAGGTCTTTAGCCAATTCTCTTAATTGCATCTTGCGTGGAATTCGTGTCAGACCGCCGATCTTTATGGCTATTGGATGCGTGCTCCTACCTACCAGAAGGTCAGCGGCCCTGTTGGCAAACCTCTTTATTTTGACTGCAGTCTCAGCCACTTCCGGATGCGTCTGCATTAGCGGAATCACGCTGGATACATTGAGAAAGTCAGGCGCTACCAGAAAAAAGAGGTGGAGGCTATGACTCTGCAGGGTCTCGGCATGTATGGCAAGGAGCCGCACCTTATGCGCCGGCTCCGGAATCCGGATCTTCAGTGCCCTTTCTATGGCTCTGGCACTGGCCAAGGCGTGTGAAATGGAACATATGCCGCAAATCCTGGCCGCAAGGATCGGGGTCATTTCAATGGAAAGCCCCTTGAACATTACCTCAAAAAACCTGGGAGTCTCTACTATGGCCCAGGTACATTCAGCCAGCTTTCCGTCTTCGACCCGTATCCTGATATCCCCGTGCCCCTCGACCCGGCACAGATGCTTGATATCTATATTTAACGATTTTAATGTTTTAACAGTCACTATTTAGAATCCCACTAAATGCGTTAAAAAATTTAACCCGTTCTACAATATGTTCCTCAGTAAATCCCTTTTCTCTGAGTATCTCCATGAGCGATTCAAAGTTCGCCTCTTCCGAAGGCCCGCGGCAACCCCAACAACCAAGCCGATTCCGGGGACAGACGGCATTACAGCCAGCGCGTGTAACAGGTCCAAGACACATCATTCCCATATCGAGCACACATGAATTGAGACGTTGTTTACATTCAACGCAGACTGGATATTTTGGAAATTGTGGCTCTATTCCGAGCACCAGATGGCGTACCAACCACTCGAATTCAGGTTTTGAAATAGGACAACCCGGCAGTTCTATGTCCACATGAACCACGTCCGACACCTTTCTGACCGGCCCGGTATCTACAGGGTGTCCGTCATAGACCTCTTTTACCACATCCGGCAGGGGGAAACGGCTTCTCAGGTTATTTACACCTCCCAGGCAGGCACACGCCCCCATTGCTACAAGAGTTCCTGCCTGTTTGCGGATTTTTTTGAGCCTTGCCACCTCGCTGTCAGTGGTAATGCACCCATCGATGAAGCCGATTTCATAATCTTCACGCCTCTCAGAAGAGATCTCCCGGAAGTTCACTATCTCCACCAGGCCAAACAGGTCTTTCAGGTCCTCTTCCTTATTGGCTATCTGAAGCTGGCATCCCTCGCAGCCGGTGAAATCAAAGAACCCCACTTTCGGTCTTTTAAGCGTAATCCCTAAGTATTTCATTATATTAACATGGATAAGCTATATCGCTTCCTTTAAATTCATCACTGTCCAGTAATCAAATACCGGTCCATCCAGACAGGTGAATGTGGAACCTACGTTGCAACGGCAGCACTTTCCCATGCCGCAATGCATCCTTCGCTCCAGGGAGACAAACATGCGCTGTCTCGGAATGCCTATATCTGCAAGGTGGGTACATACAAATTTAAACATTATGGGGGGTCCACATACAATCGCAAAGGTGTTCTCAGGATCGATCGAGATATCCTCAAACAAGTCAGTGATCAGCCCAACCTTTCCCCTCCAATTTTCATCAGGATTCTGGATTATTGTCAGTAGGTTCAAGTCATATATCTTGCGCCACTCTTCAAACTGGTAATCGAACAAGATCTGTCCGGGCTCCTTTACACCATACAGAATCGTAATGTCTTTGTACTCGGATCTGTGCTCGTTTATCCAGTATATCGGAGAGCGAAGAGGGGCAATACCCAACCCTCCGGCTATCAGGAGGACGTTGCACCCCACCATCTTCTGCATTGGGAAGTATGTTCCAAAGGGTCCTCTGATCCCAACCATTGCACCTGGCTCTAAACGGTGGAGCATCCCTGTAACCTTGCCGACCTTTCGTATGCAGAGTCCAATGAATTCCCTGTTCGACGGAGAGCTCGCAATGGATATCGGGACCTCTCCGCACCCGGGCAGCTCCAACATCACGAATTGGCCAGGGAGAAAGGTGAAATTTTCCCTTTCACAGGGCTCAGATATCCTTATTTGAAAGAGTTTCTCTGTAGCTGTCAATTTGACAATATTGACGACTTCGGATTTAAAGCCCCTTTCTGTCTGCATCAGGACAGTCTGCCGGTTAAAATCCGGAGGCGTTACCATGAATGGCTCCAGGTTTATGTCATGCCTTGAGATCTTTGGATTCATTTTTTCTCTGTCCTGATCAGATCGTCAATCACTGCCTTAGGGCTGATCCCGGCCGGACACGCCTTGCCGCAACGATTGCATCCCACGCATAGCGATTGATTAAATGCCTCCACAAATCCTCTGAACTGATGATAATATCGATATTTCAAACGAATGTGCGCTTCCGGGCGAAAATTGTGCCCTCCGGCCACAGCGGCAAAATCAAGGAGATTGCACGAATACAGAAATCTCCTCTTGGTGGCCTTAGTAAAGGTCAGATCGGTGTCCTCTTCTATGCCGTAACAATAACAAGTGGGACATACCATGGCACAGCTCCCACAACTCAGGCATTTATCTCCCCACTTTTTCCAGACCTCTGACTCGAATTCCAGGTCCATCAATTCAGGTAAGATGCTTATGTCGACCTGGGTCTTAAACTTGGATTTAATCTGCTCTTTTACTATCTTGTAACGTCCTTGATCTTCCTCTGCGACCTCCCTGGCATTGAATTGATTTATTATGATGTAGGCAGTATCTGAATTGATCGCCACAAAATATTTGTCTCCTATGTCGGTCAGAAAGAGATCAAAACCATGAAAGGCCGTGTCCGTATTCATAGACCGGCAAAAACAATCTTCCAGAGGTTCGTGGTCGAGCCCTATTATCAAGGTATTCTGCCTTCGCGCAAAATAGTATGGATTGGGATATACACTCTTCAACATCACTTGGTCGAGCTTTAACAAGGCATTAATATCGCAAGCCCTCATCCCGATGATAACCCTCGGATGAATTGTGTATCGGATCTCTTGTTCCCAGTCTTTGTCTTCAAGACGATAGGTGGCAAGGTCTTCCTTGAATGGTAAGAAATAATTCTTGGGCGACGAATAGGATCGAGTATAATCCATCTCAAGTTCTTCGAAGGAGTTAATCTTCAAAAATCTATAAATCTTGTTTCCTTGCAGGTCCTGATCTCTTGATTTTGGACCAATAACCTCATTTTCCTCCAATAAGCACTCTACCATCTTTTTGAAATTTTCTTTTGTAATCGTCTTAAACAGCATAAAATTACCTGAGAATCTTTTACTCTGTTTATTATAAGAAATATAGAGTCTTCACATTTCTTCTTTTATAAAATACTCTGATCTTGTTTCCAGGAGATGTCAAGAAAAGTAAATATTCGGTGAACCCGCTATATCCTGCCTTGGAGCGGTTACCTTTTTCCGGGTTTCAAAGCTCACTCATCGCAGACCGGAGAGGCAGCGCAATCCGGCCCGCGATCGAAACCCTGCAAAAGGCAAACCGCTCCTGCGGCAGGGCGCGGATGGCAACTTCCACAATGGACCACGGGTTCACCGAATATTTACCCTTAGTGTTTAACCGGTGAAATTTTGAAGGACACTATCATGCGTGCGAAAAACAGCCCTCAGGCACTATTCATATCCCCGCAACAAGTATTGCGGGATATTCTTTTAATTTCTTGTGGAAACGTTCTTTGTGCATCAGCTATCAATGGAATTTTAATTTCACAACATTTTGTTACTGGAGGTATTACAGGAGTTTCTCTCATAATCCACAAATTTATGCCTTTTATCAACTTAGAATGGATTTATGTAATCTTAAATGTACCTCTTTTTGCTCTTGCGTGGATGGCTGTTGGTCGCCGTTTCTTTTTTTATAGCATTTTTGGTGCTCTTTCTTTGGCGATTTCTATAGCATTTATCCATCCCACCATACAATTAGAAGATAAGATGCTTAATGCCTTACTAGCCGGTCTGATACTTGGGATAGGAGTAGGGCTGTGTTTAAGATCATCTGGATCGCAAGGTGGGATGGATATTCTCTCCGTTATGTTACTGAAGAGATTTTCCATAAGTATTGGCAATACAATTTTATTTGTCAATTCCATAATTCTATTATTTATATCAGTAAGTTATTCAATAGAGGCCGTACTTTATACCCTGATCGTTATTTTCGTCAGTTCCAAAGTTGTTAATATTGTTGTTTCCGGCCTCAGTCAGAGGAAAATAGTATTTATCATTTCATCACAATGGGAGAGAATATCACAAGAAATACTGAAAGACATAAGACGTGGTGTTACTATTATCAAAGGTGAAGGAGGGTATACAGGAAACGAGGAACACATTATCTACTCCGTAATTACAATCACAGAAATTGATCAATTAAAGAGACTCATTCATAATATCGATCCTTCTGCTTTTGTTGTAATAAGTGATACGTTAGAAGTAATTAATTACAGGATCGGAAACCAACCGCACTGGTAAAAATTTAACGGATAATACCAAGAAGGTCACGGAATTCAGGTAAATATCCGGTGAACCCGTGGTCCCACGTAACCGTTCACGGGAAGGGGATATTTCTTTTCACTTCACACTTCAGCCCCTTGTTTTCTTAAGGCTTTTGACATGGGGGATGTCTTGCCCCCTCTGCATTCGCCTTACGCTGCGCTTAAGGCGATGCAGTTTCCCCCATAGCAAAAGCCAAGAAAACTACGGGGGCTTCCGTTAAACTGTTCAAAGAAATATCCCCTTCCCGTGAACGGTTGCCATCCGTGCCTCGGCCGCAGGAGCGATTTGCCTTTTTACGGGGTAGGGCCGAAACATTATTTTCCTTTCTTTTCCATGATACATTGAAAATTCCTTGACCTGCAGTGCTGCAGAAATTAGTATACAATATTTAAGAAAATTATTTCGGTCCAAATCGTAAAAAGCAATTTCCTATCAGCTCCTATCAGCCTATCAGCAAATCGTAAAAAGCAATTTCCTATCAGCTGGAATAACAGAAAAGCGGATTAACCCCTACTCTGCAGAATTGTGGCAGGACCATGAGAGGAGATACATCTGCAGCAGAATACAAAAAAATCCGAGAGGAGACGGGTATATGAGCGGACAGACTGTTCCTGTAAAACCTGAGGCGCTGACCAGAAAAAGAGACATTGCATCTATTATTTTATCGTTTTTTTACTTAATATTAGGCTTTGCTCCTGTTGAGGTCGGGGCGCAGGAGACAAACAACTCCTCACATGAGGCACACCTTGCAAACAAAGTTGTTGTTTACATAAGCGGAAAGATCCTTGATACCCACAACGAGCCTGTGCCAGACGCCGAGATAAAGGTATTTGTAGGCGGAAGTGAATATCTGCCCCATGGGGATGCCGGTCACGGTGGCCATGATGCTGGTGGTTACAAGACCGCTTCGGATGGAACTTTTCAGATTATCCTGGATCTTCCAAGGGCGCCCCCTTCTGTAACCGAAATAGTTCTCCAGGTTTACAAGACAAGCTTTGAAAAGCTTGAGGTCCCTGTTTTTGTGGACGATAACTCCGTATTTAACGGAAAATATCATACTCACCTCGACCTTCAACTAAAAAGGACGCTGGGGCCTGCTTTCTGGATTGCCACTACAGTTTTTATTTTTGCCTATATTCTCATCTCCTTTGAGGTGTTGCACCGGACACTGGCCGCTATGTTAGGCGCGGCTACCATGCTCATTATAACCTACACCTTCGGAACCCTGGATCCCGAGTTTCATATCATATCATATGAGCGGGCGATTCATGCCATAGACATGAATGTGGTTTTCCTGCTGATGGGCATGATGATCATCGTGGGGGTCTTGAAGCATACGGGGGTCTTCCAGTGGTGCGCGTACAAGTCTTATCAGTTGGCCAAGGGCAATGTCATAGCCCTTTCCTTGATTCTTATGGCATTTACCGCGATCTCATCAGCCTTTCTTGACAACGTGACCACTATGCTCCTTTTGACACCGGTCACCATAGAGATCGCTCTCTCTCTGGGCATATCTCCTATCGCCTTGCTCATTCCGGAGATCCTTGCCTCCAATATAGGCGGAACGGCGACACTCATCGGCGACCCGCCCAACATTATGATAGGTTCCTACGCCGGACTGACCTTTATGGAGTTCGTTAAGAATTTGACTCCAACCGTGATAGTCTCAATGATAGTGCTCTTTATCTACACCAAATTTGCTTATGGGAAGGATTACGGTAAGGCCAGGATCGAGGATGTGCCTTCTTTCATTGCTCAGCTTCGGGAGGAGTACAAAATTACGGACGGCATGCTGCTCAGCGTGGGGGGCATAATCATGGCCATGACCGTAGCCCTTTTTCTCAGTCATGGTTTCTGGCACATGGAAGTAAGCATAGCGGCCCTTTTCGGAGCGGCTCTTCTTTTTACCTATGGGCTGGTCACAAAGCGCATAGACCTTCTGGAGCTGATAGAGAAAGACATTGAGTGGACCACTCTTCTTTTTTTCATGTTCCTGTTTATCCTTGTGGGGGCAGTGGAAGAGACAGGGCTTTTGTCCATGATCGCCGACTGGGTCATGAACTTTTCTGAGGGCAACCTTACAATGGCGATCTGTCTGGTTTTGTGGGTCTCAGCGATCATGAGCGCATTTGTAGACAATATACCCTTCACCGCCACAATGCTTCCCATCGTTGCATATCTTACAAAGGCGATCCCGGGAGCCGAATCAGGGGTACTCTGGTGGGCGCTTGCGTTTGGGGCCTGTTTTGGGGGGAACGGCACCATGATAGGGGCCAGTGCAAACGTAGTAACCCTTGGGATTGCAGAGGCATCAGGGCATCCCATCAGTTTTTTCGGTTTTATGAAAGCGGCCTTTCTCTATATGGTCTTGAGTGTCGCCCTGGCTAATGTCTGGCTTCTGCTTTTTTATTAGGACCATACTAAACCGAACAGGAGAGCATTCCCTCTCCTGTTTGATCCCGGCTGCCTATTGATGCCTGCAGGTGTCTATCCGTCCAAGGTGGAGGAGCCGGCCGGCCGGATACGTAGCGGCGGCCGATCGCCCTTGGCGCGCAGCCAATTGATGGTCTGCATGACCTTCGGTTGCTGCACAATGCGTCGCTCTATCACATATTTGCCCGGAAAATCCAGAAGCATCACGCCGATCAGTATTGTCAGCAGGCCTTGCCCGGGCAGAAACAGCATGGCAATACCTCCTGCTATCAGTATAAGTGCCAGCAAGTTCTTGCCAAGCAGCAATATAAGGCGGATGGCCCGGTTTTGTTCTTTCCGGCGGGGCGGGTATCGTCTCCGGTGATCGAAGTAGTCGGCGGGAATACGTGTCACGATGATGGGCGTGAAAATTAATGTGCACACAAAGGTGATCACGGAGAAAAGCCCCAACCACCATAACATGGTCTGATGCGCGTTAATCCATTCAAGCATACCGGGTCTTCCGCTCGGCTTGCTTCAAACAAATTTCCTGTAAAGGAACTCGCATTCCTTTGGGGAAAGATCAAACCGCAGTTCTGCTTCGAGTATGATTTCCTTGCGGCTTTTTTCAGGATGCTCCTTGGTGACCTCGGATATCCATTTTACCGCCTTTCGGATGCTCTCACCCTGTGGTAACAATTGCTCCGTGCTCATTCTTGATTCCTCCTGATATTAATTGAGCAGTTTAGATCTAAAACTGGTCGGTTCCAGGTTCAGGGTTCCGGGTTCAGGGTTGACAACCTATGAACCTTGAACCGCTCAACCCGTAACCGCTTCAATAAAACCCTGCCACTCTTCGGGGATGGCATTCCGGTCTTTGAAATATCGCTTAACCTGGCGGTTCAATAAACTGTGCATCTGTTTCATAGGCTATTTCTCCGAAAATGTCGTGATGGTCATGGTCTGGTTATGCAGAGCACATTTAGCAGAGCCCGCCCCGATCTGTTTCCAAAAGTAAGTATTAGTATTTAAACAAGCAAGTCTTTGGGAAGTAAGAGTGTAGGCGAGGAAATCCATCTTAGTCCCCTTTAATAAAGGAGGACTTTGAGGTATCCTCCTTAGCCTGAAGTTAAAGCCAACTGGAGAACCTTGGAATGCAAAAAAAGCCAACCTATGAAGAACTGGAACAAAGAGTCAAGGAGTCAGAAAAAGAAGCCATCAGGCACAAAAAGGCGGAAGAGGCGCTGAAAGAATCACACCGATACACAAGGGAACTAATTGAAGCCGCTCCGGATCCCTTAGTGGTGATTTCGCCTGAGGGTGAGATTACAGACGTGAACCGTGCAACGGAAGTGGTCACCGGATATCCCAGGGACAAGCTCATAGGAACGCATTTCTCAGAGTATTTCACTGATCCCCGGAAGGCACGTCAGGCCTACCTGCAGGTACTCAGGGAGGGACACGTCCGTGATTATCCATTGGAGATCAGACATCGTGACGGAAAGGTCACGCCTGTATTCTATAATGCCTCGGTCTACCATGATGCGAAAGGGGATATAGCAGGGGTGTTTGCCGCTGCTCGCGACATCACCAGGCGCAGGGATGCCGAGCAGGAATTACGAAAAAACGAAAAGAGACTGAAGGCCTTGCTTGCCGAGGTCGCTGCCAAGAATGAAGAGCTTGACTCCTTTGTTTACAGGGTCTCTCATGATCTCAAGAGCCCTATCGTCACTATTGATGGTTTCGTTGGCGCCCTGAGAGAAGATTTCGGGGACGTCCTCTCAGAAGGCGGAGAAAAATACCTAAAGTACATAAGCGATGCCGCACGAAAAATGGAGCTCTTGATCAACGACCTGCTCGCCCTCTCCCGCATCGGGCGCGTAACCCGAAAAAAGACAGAGTTCCCTTTTGCCAGGCTCGTAAAAGATGCCTTGAAAGCGCTTCAACCTCAAATCAAGGCGCGGGGCATTGTGGTTAACATCCAGGAAGACCTCCCGGTCATTTACGGTGAAAGAATGCGATTGGCACGGGCAGTGGATAACCTATTGACAAACGCGATAAAATATATTGGAAAAGAGAATCCATCCCCGCGCATTGATGTGGGGGTCGAAGAACAAGACGGGCAAAAGGTATTCTTTGTCCGCGATAACGGCATCGGCATTGAGAAAAGGGATTTTGATAAGATTTTCCAGGTGTTCCATCGGCTCCCATCTGCAAAAAAACAGGTCGGAGAAGGCACCGGCGTCGGCCTGACGATTGTGAAGCGGATCATCGAACACCATGGAGGAAAGATCTGGCTTATATCAGAGCCCGGGAAAGGAAGCACATTTTACTTCACCCTTAAAAACAAGGAGGCTTGAACATGGATTATGAACCTTCGAACATCTTGCTTGTAGAAGATGAGGAAGCACATGCTGAACTGACCAGGCGGGCGATTCGAAAGGCGGGCAATGCAAACCGGATTGATGTTCTGACTGACGGAGAAGAAGCGCTTGACTATGTTTTCAACCGTGGCAAATACGCTGATAAAGCAAAGTATCCCCTCCCCGGCCTGATAATGCTTGACATCAAGCTCCCCGGCATTGACGGGATAGAAGTATTGAAGCAGATCAAGGAACATCCTGTTCTGAAGAAGATCCCTGTAATCATGCTCACCACCTCGGATCGGGAAGAAGACATTTGCCGATCCTATGTCCACTGTGCCAACAGCTATCTGACCAAGCCAGTAGGATTCAAGGAGTTCGAGGAAAAGATCATGCAAATCGATTCCTACTGGATGCTACTCAACAAACCGCCTATCTTGTCAGAAGCATGAGCGTTTTTATGGCGTGAAATGCCGGGTCCGGAAGGGGTTAGGAAATGAAGCCATTAAACGTTGTGATCATTGAAGACGAAGAGCCGCACTTTCAGCTCATGAAACGGGCCATTAATAAGGAACTCCCGCTTGCTTCGGTCGATTACTTTGAGGAAGGCTATGCCTGCCTTCAAAGGCTCGATGAGATCAGCCCGGATGTCATCATCACCGATTACCTCATGCCCGGCATGAATGGTATCGAATTCCTAAAAGCCTTAAATCGAGAGAATAAGGACATCCCGGTCATCATGATCACTGGCCAGGGGAGTGAGAGCATCGCCGTGCAGGCCATGAAACTGGGGGCCTGGGATTATCTGGTTAAGACCCCGGATTTCTTTACCTTGCTCCCAAGTGTTATTGAGAAGGTGGTTCGAGAACGAAGACTGAAAGACACACTGGGCGAGACTGAAAGACGATTTCGAGATCTGGCTGAAAGTACATCCGACTGGATATGGGAAATGGACGCGGAAGGCAAATATGTTTATTCCAATCCTGTGGTCGAAAGTATACTTGGTTACCGCCCTGATGAGATGCTCGGCAAGTACTTTTATGATTTTTTTTCTCAGAAAGAAATGGAGACCTCAGCACACACTTCTTTACAGGCCATGGCGGCGGGGAAACCGATTTCAGGCTTTGACAATTGTTATATTCACAAGGAAGGATATGTAGTTGTCTTAGAGGCCAAGGGCGTCCCGTTTTTTGACAAAGCAGGGAACTTGCTGGGCTACCGGGGTATAAACCGGGATGTTACTGCACGCAAACGGGCCGAGGAACGTATTCATAGCCTCTCCCGACAACTGATGAAGGCACAGGAAGCCGAGCGGCAAAGACTCTCTCGTGAGCTGCACGATCTGGTGGGCCAAGACCTTTCTGCCTTAAAAATGGGTCTTGACACCCTCTTTGATGATCAGCCGGAAGACCTTCCTGCCATGAGGCAAAGGGTGGCCAAACTCTCCAAGATTGCCCATGGAACCATAATGGCTGTCAGAGATCTGGCCTATGCCTTACGTCCTGTTGGCCTGGATCAGCTCGGGCTGGCACAGACTATCTTCCGGCATTGTGAAGACTTCTCTGCCAGGACAGGGGTCAAAGTCGACTTCTTTGCCGCCGGCATGGAGGATTTAGAACTCGATTCCGATATTGAGATTGCCCTGTACCGCCTGATTCAAGAAGGGCTCAACAATGTTAAGAAACATGCCGATGCCACCGATGCGATCATCAGGCTGGTTGCCTCTTACCCTAACATTATTCTCCGCATCGAAGATAATGGTAAAGGTTTTGACGCTGAGAACCGGTTGGCTTCAGCAATCAATGAAAAACGTATGGGACTTCGGAGCATGGAAGAAAGGGTCGCCCTGCTTGGCGGAAAGATGAGGATCGAATCCCGTCCAATGCAGGGCACAAAAATTCTTATAGAGGTTCCTTGCAAGGGAAACAGTATTGGCTGTCAAGAAAAGAATATTGATTATTGACGACCACCCTCTTTTCAGGGAAGGCCTCAAATCCCTTATAGCGCGCAACCCCGGATTCGAGGTAGCCGGGGAGGCCGGAAACGGGCGGAAAGGTATGCGCATGGCCAGGGAGCTCAAACCTGACCTGGTGGTGATGGACATATCCCTGCCGGATAAAAGCGGCATTGACCTCACCCGCAACATACGAAGCCTTTTGCCGGAAACATATGTCATGATCGTGAGCATGCATTCCAAAATCGATCACATTACGAAGGCATTTCAGGCAGGGGCCTCAGGGTACGTAGTTAAGGAATCGGCTGCTGAGAGGTTTACACAGGGGCTTGAGGCCGTATCAAGAGGCGAGTATTACCTGGACAGCTCTCTCTCCCATAAGGTAGTGAAAAGGCTTGCGGGATTACCTGAAAAGGAGTCAACGATCACAGATGCAAGGTATGAGGCCCTGACCCGCCGCGAGCAACAGGTTATGCGCTTGTTGGCCGAAGGGGTTTCCACCAAGGAGATCGCTGAAAGGCTTTTCATCAGCCCCAAAACCGTTGAGAACCACCGGGCCAATATTATGAACAAGCTCGAACTTCACAGCACCATGAGTTGGGTAGTGTAAAATATTTTGTGTGAATTCTGAAAGGGTAGAAAAAGGCACTTTTCCTTGTAATGGTTTTGATCACCAAAAAATCAAACCGAAAGGAGAAGTGCCATGAACGTAGAAATCAGTGTACCGGAAGTAGTAGAGATCTTCAAGGAGATCCAGGAGCA
>PQXD01000002.1:155121-157171 GCA_003194485.1 Deltaproteobacteria bacterium | reverse complement strand
TGGCCTTTATCTCTCTGAGAATGGAATTGCATTGGAGATCAAACCCAATAGGAAAAGTGCGTAACAACCTGCCTTTTCTCAAAGAATTGGCCTATGAGAAATTCACACAAAAAAGTTGACAGTACCTGGAGTTGATTCGTTATGCGGCTAGACTCGGCTTGATTGACGTGGATCTCTGGAAGGGTTGATATGGGACAAATTCCCATCTCATAGGTATTATCCCTATGAAAATGAGCTTCATTCTCTATAGACTAATCAAATAAAATCATAGATCCTTTTATAAAATCATAGATCCTTTCATATCTTGGTGTCACAAAACTGGCAATTGTATTTGTCGCTCTGAGTTCTGAAGGAAATTCTGCCGTTTCATATACAGAAGGCATGAACAAAAAAGAAGAGGAACGACATGAAAAAGACAGTGATTATTTCTAAGCAGAAGGATTGTGATCATGGCTTGATAGCATTGCGTAATAATTCAATCCCGGCCTGTTTTTCGCCAAGGCAACTTTTTCCCTTACTTGAGGCTTTTTCATTAACAAAAGGCATGAACAAAAAAGAAGAGGAACGACATGAAAAAGACAGTGATTATTTCTAAGCAGAAGGATTGTGATCATGGCTTGATAGCATTGATCAATGCGCTTTTCCCTGAATGCGAGATCAGTATAGTTTTTTCTGATATGGAAGGTACTGATGCATATCCCGACGAATCCTTACCGGAATCCCCTTTGACTGGTGCAAGAGGAGAGACCATGTCAGACATTTTGATCATGCATGACCAGCCAAATATGCATGAGCTACTTTCCCGGGAACTGATGGATGGTGTCAAATGGGTTATGAGAGGGGATGGTGCAGAATCGGCCAAGGGATAGCTAAAATCAGAGTAATTCGCTGGAATGGCCTTGGGCTTGAGGGAATAAGGGGGTTGAAAATGGAAATTCCTCAAAAAGCAAATATTGCTGTGGAACCCAGGTGGCTACCAAACGCAAAACAAGAAGCCTTCAAAACTAATCAGACAACCTTAGCTAGCAATTTTACGCAGGGAAGTCGAAGACGAATATTGGTTATCGATGACGATGCAAATGTTCGTAATGTCCTTTCACTGACACTATCTTTCATGGGTCATGACGTAGCTGTTGTCAACTGTGGTGATGAAGGTCTGAATCTGTTCCTGAAAAGCTCATTCGACCTCGTCATAACTGACTTAGATATGCCCGGCATAAACGGTTGGAAATTAGCATTCCACATCAAAGAAAAATCCCCCAACACCCCAGTCGTTCTGATAACAGGCAAGGAGAGAGAGACCGTCCTCGAAAAGGCAAAAGATAGTTCCGTTGACTTTGTTATATTTAAACCCTTTAGATTGGAAAATATTCAAAAAATGGTTCAGGGTATATTAGATAACAGACCATCAGAGTGTGGGGGACACGTCTGCCAGTCAAAAAACCTGCCGCTACGAAGAAAAAAAGGATGCGATTATACTCGTTAAGTAAAGAAACCTGCATTTCTGCCCCGACTGGTAGCTGAAAAAACGTAACCTTCAACCCTTGACGAGTACAAATCGATTATTACCGGAAAGGAGGCCACATCATGGCAAATAATTTTCAGATCTTTGTTCACAGAGACGGTGGAAGCCTCCATCTGAAATTAATTGGCGATTTCGATGGGAGCTCAGTACACAAATTGCTTGCTGCCCTGAAGAGGAATTGTCATGGAGCCTCAAGGGTCTATATACATACGAATTGTCTGGAGAAAATATCTACTTTCGGACAGAATATATTCCGTGGTAAGCTTGATATTCTGCAGAGCAAATCCATATCGGTTGTATTTACAGGAGAGAATGCTTCCAAATTAGCCCCCCCGGGGGAAACTACTTATTTCAATCTGTTTGGGCCTGATTCCCCGGACACTTCTTCACTCTCCGGTTTCAAACAAATTTCCTGTAAAGGAACTCGCATTCCTTTGGGGAAAGATCAAACCGCAGTTCTGCTTCGAGTATGATTTCCTTGCGGCTTTTTTCAGGATGCTCCTTGGTGACCTCGGATATCCATTT
>PQXD01000002.1:132840-155002 GCA_003194485.1 Deltaproteobacteria bacterium | reverse complement strand
ATCCATTTTACCGCCTTTCGGATGCTCTCACCCTGTGGTAACAATTGCTCCGTGCTCATTCTTGATTCCTCCTGATATTAATTGAGCAGTTTAGATCTAAAACTGGTCGGTTCCAGGTTCAGGGTTCACGGTTCAGGGTTGACAACCTATGAACCTTGAACCGCTCAACCCGTGTCAGGGATAAATATATCACAGACCGGTCACCCCGTCCTCAATGCCTCGGATGGATTGACCCTGGCTGCCTGCCTGGCCGGATATATGGTGGCAAAAAAGCATATTAGAATGGCAGAAACGGAAATTATGGCCACGTCGCTTATGTGAAGCAGTATGGGAAGTGTGTCGGTATAATATACCTCACTTGGTATCTTGATGAACTTATAGCGGCTCAGGAGAAAACAGAGACCTGTTCCGCCCAGTACGCCAAGCACGGTTCCGGTCAGCCCTACAAGCAATCCATTGTAAACAAAGATCCGCAGGATATTACTATCCATTGCCCCCAGTGTCTTAAGTATTGCTATATCCTGATTCTTTTCCATGACCATCATGATAAGGGTGCTCACAATGTTAAAGGCGGCCACCAGGACAATCAGGGTAAGAATTATGAACATGGCGAGCTTTTCCAGCTTCAGGGCCGAAAAGAGATTTCGGCTCATCTGCTGCCAGTCCGATGTCCAGAACGGGAACCCAAGCCTCTTTTGTATCGCCGCTGCAAGGCCGTTCGCGGCATAAATATCCGAAACCTTGACCTCCAGGCCATGGACCTTGTCGCCCAACCCAAGAAGCCGTTGGGCCGCCTTAATGGGAATAAAGGCAAGGGAGGCATCGTACTCGTACATACCGGTCGTGCTGATACCTGTTACCCGGAAGGTACGTATCTTGGGGAGCATTCCTATGGGTGTAACAGTCCCGCTGGGCAGCACGACCTGGATCGGCTGCCCGACAGTAACGTCAAGGTTGCGGGCAAGCTCCTTCCCCAGAAGTATTGGAGGAGTTCCTCTGCCATTATAATTTTCAAATGCCACGAGCCCCTCTCCCCTGATGATCTCCCCCAATCTGAAGACCCCTGCCACAGAGACCGGGTCTATCCCGCGTATGGCTGCCCCGCTGACAGCCCTTCCTGAGCTCAGAAGGGCCTGGACATAAACAAGGGGAGTCGCATCTGTCACTGTGACTGCCCCGTCCTTCCCCCTGATTATATTCAAAAGGCCATTCAAATGGTCGTTGCGGGAGATAGTAACTCCCAGCACCTTTTGACGTACGGATTCCATGTTACCAAAGGCGCCTTCATAGCTTTTGACCAGAATATGTGAATTAATGCCGAGTATCTTGGTGCGGAGATGGTTTTCAAAACCGGTCATGACGGCAATTACGACGATCAGGGCCATTACGCCGACTGCTATCCCTGATATGGATATAAAGGTAATAAGGGAAATGAAGGCCTGTTTGCGTTTTGCCCTGAGGTAACGCAGGGCAATAAACCATTCATAAGTCATGCTGAAACTCAGTTCTCCGGACGCAACTGCGGGAACAGTATAACATCGCGGATAGAAAGGGAATCAGTAAAGAGCATTACCACGCGGTCCACACCTATGCCCTCACCGGCGGCAGGCGGCATACCTACTTCCAGTGCCCTGATGAAGTCTTCATCCAGTTCAGGCGGCACCTCCTCGTCATCTCCCCTGCCTGCTATCTGCTCTTCAAAGCGCTGGCGCTGTTTTCTTGGGTCGTTGAGTTCCGAGAATGCGTTGGCTATCTCGCGGCCTCCGATAAAAAGTTCGAATCTGTCTGTAAACTCAGGATTATCTTGATTCTCCCGGGCCAGCGGTGAGACATCGATTGGATAGTGGCACACAAAGGTCGGCTGAACGAGCCTCGGCTCTACCAGTAAATCAAAGAGCTTTGTCCATAATTTGCCTGTTTTTTCATTGCCTCTTACAGGAGCACCAAGCGCCTTCAACCTTTTCATGAGGCCCTTTCTGCTTTTGAGGTCGTCTTTTGAAACCTTTCCGACCTCCATTAATGACTCTTCAAGAGTCATCCGACGCCAGGGGGGTGTGAGATCCAGCATGTGCCCCTGACAGGAAAAGACCATTCTGCCCTTTATTTCTTCAGCTATCCGGGAAAAAAGTTCCTCTGTCCGCGTCATGAGGTCTTCATAAGTGGCATAGGCCTCATAGAACTCCAGCATGGTAAACTCCGGGTTGTGCTGTATCGAAATTCCCTCGTTCCTGAAGTTCCTGCCGAGCTCAAATACCTTTTCAAAGCCGCCCACAAGGAGCCGCTTCAGATACAGTTCCGGAGCTATCCGCAGGTAAAGGTCCATGTCAAGGGCATTGTGATGGGTCGTAAAGGGACGGGCGGTTGCGCCACCGACAACGGACTGCATCATCGGGGTCTCAACCTCCAGGAAGCCATGGGAAGTGAAATACTCACGTAATATATGTATAATACGGGACCGGGTCCTGAAGACCTCCCTTACCTCCTGGTTCATGATAAGATCGACGTATCGCTGGCGATACCTGATTTCCTTGTCTCTTATTCCGTGATATTTTTCAGGAAGGGGCTTCAGGGACTTGGCTGCCAGGCCTATGGTTTCAGCAGCGATTGTCAATTCGCCGACGCGTGTCCTGAAGAGCTTGCCTTTGACCTCAATCAGGTCACCGATGTCGAATTTTTTGAATATACTGTAGGCTTCGGCCCCGACCAGGTCCCTTCTCACATGGACCTGCAATTGACCGGAGCCGTCCTGCAGATGCAAGAAAGCGGCTTTCCCAAAACGGCGCAAACTCATTATGCGACCGGCCAAACTGAAGCTGTCAGGCAGCTTTTCCAGGGCTTCTCCATCAAATGAGTCATACAGACTGCGTATTGTCGCCGTACTTTCAGGCATCTTGATATTGTTGGGATAAAGGGATATATTATTTTTTTCAAGTTGCTTCGCTTTTTCCCGGCGTTGCATAATAACTAGGCTTTCGTCACTCAAATTGTCCCCTCCTTAAGATAATCCAACCGCTGACAAGAAGTCATTCATAGTTTACTCTATACGCACCGTCAAGTGAACCGGTGGCATTACACTCCATGAATCTACGTTTAGCCCTGTGCATAGCATATGCAGGAGTTATCTTCGGGATATCTTCCGTCCCGGGTGACCGACTTCCAGGCGTATCGGTCAATGACTATTTTATACACCTATTTGAATATGTTGCGTTAGGCATGCTGCTCATGTGGTGGAGGCTGCACAGCTCCGGCGCATCTATAGCAGGGGCCCTGTGCCAGGTCATTTTTCTTGGATCATTATATGGCCTTGCCGACGAACTTCATCAATATTTTGTGCCCCAGAGATGTGCCGATCCGGTCGACTGGGTGGCAGATACCCTGGGTACTGCCATAGGTGCGATTGCAGTACTGGCTTTTTCCTTGGTCTTTTCAAGACGGTATTGAAGGATTGAAGGAAGAAGCGGTGAGACCTGAAATTTGAAATTGGAAAATATGACTATTGGAAAAATAACCTGGCCCTGATTGATTACTGGTATATAAATGTAGTATATAAATTTCAATGGCTTAACATGACTAAAGAAATTGTTCGAATCATGAACAATATTTACTCCTGGCTTCATTATCAAAGGCGATTGGGGGTTGAGATTATCCCCAAAGGTCCTGGATTATCCGCTTTCCTGGATCGCTGTGTCAAAGATGAGACACCTGTGAACGGGCTGACTGCCACTCATGAATACGGAGATAAAATTCACGCACCAACTGACCTTGATGGGCTTCGCAGGATGATTGAGGGATGTAAAAGGTGTGAGTTGCATAAAAGCCGGCAGAATATAGTCTTTGGAGAAGGACCTGAAGATGCGAGGCTGGTGCTGTTAGGAGAGGCCCCGGGCAGGGAAGAAGACATGCAGGGCCGGCCATTTGTTGGTCCTTCAGGAGAGCTACTTACAGATATGTTAAGGTCTGTAAATATCTCCCGAAAGGAGGTTTTCATCACCAGTGTAATCAAGTGCCGCCCTCCGCATAACCGTACGCCAGGACATGAAGAAATTGCCGCATGCTCTTTCTTCTTAAGACATCAGTTGAGGCTTATCGATCCGCCCCTTATACTTGCTTTGGGATTGGTGGCTGCCCAGACAATCCTTAAAACAAAGGCCTCTTTAAAATCTCTTCGTGGCCGCTTCCATCAGCTGGGAAATGCCATGGTCATGCCGATATATCATCCGGCATATCTGCTGAGATCAAAAGGAAGCCAGCAAAAGGAGCTCAAACGTGTGGCCTGGCATGACCTTCAAATACTGGAAAAAGAGTATGCCAAGTATCGCTAAAAACCTATTTTTTCTCATTATGCTGTTTTTCTTTGTATCAATTTCTTCTCTGCGGGGGGATGATCAGAAAGACAAGCCAGGGGATCAGGCAGACCATTCCAGGGTCTATTTCGTTGAACTTAGAGGCAGCATAAATCCCGGTGCGGCGGAGCTTCTGAGGAGAGCGCTTTTAGAAACGGACAGGGGTAAGGCCGTCTGCCTGGTGATTGAGCTTGACACTCCAGGCGGTCTGGTAGCTACCCTGAGGGACATGGTCCAGGAAGTGATGGCGTCACCGATTCCAACAGTTGTTTATGTAGCACCCTCAGGGGCACAGGCTGCTTCTGCAGGTGCTATTCTCACCATTGCCGCTCACGTTGCCGCCATGGCGCCCGGTACCAATATCGGGGCGGCCCACCCGGTAAATCTGGGCTCTGGCGGAGAAAAGGATGAGACCATGAAACAAAAGGCGGAAAATGACCTTGCTGCCATGGCCAGGAGTGTGGCAACAGAGCGTGGCCGAAACGCAGAGTGGGCGGAAAAGGCGGTAAGGGAGAGCGTTTCGGCATCCGCAAGGGAGGCGCTGGAGCTGAAAGTAATCGACATCCTGGCAAAAGACCTCAGCGACCTGCTCCAACAACTTGACGGCATGACAGTAAGTCTGCCTGGCGGTCCGGCCAAACTGGTAATCAGTAATCCTGAAATTATTCAGATAAAAGAGAGCTTGAGGGAGAAAATACTCAGGACCATAGCAGATCCAAACATCGCCTATATCCTCATGATGATCGGTTTGACAGGTCTCTATTTCGAGTTTGCCCATCCCGGGACCATTTTCCCGGGGACCATAGGGGCCATATGCCTGCTCCTGGGTCTGTTTGCACTTCAGGCCCTCCCGGTCAGTACTGCCGGTCTGCTCTTGCTGCTCCTGGCAGTGGTTCTGTTCATAATGGAGCTTGTAGTTACGAGCCACGGCATACTGGGAGCAACGGGTCTGGCTGCCCTCCTTCTGGGCTCCATGATGCTTTTTGACACCCCGAAGACCGGAGTATCTATTGACACTGATGTCCTCTGGACTACCCTGCTGGGAGTCGGCTCCTTTCTGGCCGCTATTACCTATCTGGCAACCAGGGCCACTCTGTCCAGGCCGAAATCAGGGGCGGAAGGCCTTATAGGTGAAAAAGGCCTTGTTCGGAAGACAATAGGAAAGGGTGGTGGGCAGGTCTTTTTGCACGGAGAACTGTGGACCGCTGTAAGCGATGAGACCATACCAGAGGGTACCGAGGTAAAAGTAACAGGTATTGATGGACTTAAACTACGGGTCTCTAAGACCCAGGGAGGCAAGTCATGACAATTTCTCTCGCTTTTCTGCTTTTTCTGATCATCGCTTTTCTGATATCGGCAATTCGCATACTGAACGAATACGAACGTGGCGTAATCTTCAGGCTTGGTCGTGTCATTAAGACCAAGGGACCCGGCCTGATAATACTTATTCCCGTAATTGATAAGATGAAGAAAGTTGACCTCCGGATCGTTACCCTTGATGTTCAACCGCAGGATATCATTACCAGGGATAATGTATCCGTAAAGGTAAGCGCGGTGGTCTATTTCAGGGTCCTTGACTCAAGAAAGGCCATCATAGAAGTTGAAAACTTCTTTTTCGCCACTTCCCAGTTGGCCCAGACCACCCTCAGGAGCGTCTGCGGACAGGCCGAATTGGATGAACTCCTGTCAGAGAGAGATAAAATTAATACCAAGATTCAGGAGATACTGGATCTTGATACCGAGCCTTGGGGAATCAAGGTCAGCAAGGTGGAAGTGAAAGAGATAGACCTCCCGGACGAAATGAAAAGGGCTATGGCAAAACAGGCCGAGGCCGAACGGGAACGCCGGTCAAAGGTCATCAATGCAGAAGGCGAATACCAGGCAGCAAGGAGGCTTGCCGATGCAGCCAATATCATACACAAGGCACCTGCGGCCCTGCAGCTCAGGTATCTGCAGACCCTAAGGGAAGTAGCCACGGAAAATAATTCAACCACCCTGTTCCCGATTCCCATTGATCTTTTCAAACCTTTCATGGAAATTGCCGACAGGCTCAAATCACGTGAAGACGTGAATGAGCCTGTCGCATCTGAAATAGAAGCGGATAAATGAGAGGTTGATAACCCCAATATCCTGCCTTGGAGCGGTTACCTTTTTCCGGGTTTCAAAGCTCACTCATCGCAGACCGAAAGAGGCAGTGCAATCCGGCCCGCGATCGAAACCCTGCAAAAGGCAAACCGCTCCTGCGGCAGGGCACGGACGGCAACCGTTCACCGGATATTTACGATTTTGTAGTTGTCTGAGTGAAGGTCCTTATTCAGACGGACTTTCCAATTCTTCAATCCTGGCTTCCATTTCCTTCAGGTAAGTCCTTAAGTCGTCGGCCTCGCGCTTGAGTTCGGCGAGTTCTTCCTTGGGGTCAAGAGTCACTGGCTGCAAATAAGACCTTCTCTGCTGCCAGTATGCGTAACCCGGACCCAGCCCCCTGCCGAATCTACCTCTACCAAAGCCGGCCCCGAATCCGCCGTAAAATGCGCGGCCCCAGGGCCTGTAGCCCTGCCTCCGTCCAGTACAGTAACCAAAACCACCTCCTGTCATGGGCCCTTGCCCTAATGGACCGGTTCTGTCAAAACCTGGCATGTTGAACCTCCTTGGTTCTGATAATAAATTAATAAGCGGGCGCGGAGCACCCGCCTGTAAGTGCTGCGCAATAAGCAGTCCTCTGTTACATTGCCTGAATACGACCGCGACCTGGACCGCCTCTACGGCCCCTGCGGATCCCGCGGCCTAAACCCCGGCCGGCTGCTGGCCAGTCTTCCGATCTCACAGCTCCACCGGGAACGGTATCTGAAGCCGTGGCTGTCCTTGCCTTGCCGCATCTTCCAAGTCCCCGGCCTGTTTTCGGACCTCTGCCCAGAGGACCGGTTCTGTCAAAACCTGGCATATGTATAGCACCTCCTTTCGATTGTTTATTAATTAATTGTGTCAAAAAATTCTATGTCCACCCTTGCCCAGGCGGCCTGCCGCCCCGAGTTCTTTTACGCCATCTGCCGACACCGAAGAGGGTGTAGGAACCGCCCTGAATCCTGATCATCTTTCCCATGACCAATGCCTCTGCCACCACTTCTCTTGCTTCAGCAAGCACCCTGCCGAAGGTCTGGCGGGATACGTTCATGCGGAGAGCGGCAGTTCCCTGATCCAGCTTTTCGAGATCGCTCAAACGCAGGGCCTCAAGCCCTTCGACAGGGAGCACCACCTCTTCGAGGTCCCTCGTCGGAATCCCCTGTGGCTTGAAAATATTTGCCATGGGTCCTCCCTGTACAAGACGGGGTTTTCTGGGTCTGGGCACTACACTTCTCCTATTGTTTTGAGCATTTGATTAAATCATAATACTTTAGTGCGTATTGTCAAGATATTTATTGAGCCAAAGCTCAAAAACAGCCACGGTGGACCTTGGCAAATTTGTTCAATAATTATGAAGGGAGCTGAAAAAAGTGCGAGATTTCAGGCGTACTCAGCGTACGTCACAATAGCTGGAAAAAGCAGACGGGGTATTTTGGGAGAAAGGGAGAAGGGCTGCCGCTAAAGCTCTTTTCAATCCCGCACGTTTGCTGCAAATGATATCCTGCTCATATTCAGGAGTCTTGTTGGCTCACTTCCCAAAAGAGGGAACTAATAATCTCCCTGATGCCGGATTCCTGTTCCCTTGTGAGATTATCGAACTCAATACCTATCTGGTATCTGTGTCCGTCCTTACGGCTCCATCTCACAATTCCCTCTATTTTTACGACAGGTTTTGAGGGAATCGTAACAATTAGCCTGGTTTCCGGCTCAACCGGCTTCAATGCATCTATGCACATTCCTCCAACACTGAGGTCAATCAGGTATTCTGTATAGAAGCGGCCACCGTATGAATACTCGATAGTGAATTGCGCCGGTGCCCTGTCATATTTTCGCTGGTCGATTTTGAGTTCATGATCTTTCATGGCTGCTTCTATCACTTTGAACGGAGGCAATTACAACTTCTGCCGGAAACTATCATAGTTTTTTGCCTTTAACCCTGTCAAGGCCGAAACTTACAATTGAATTCCAATGCTTCTCGACTTGCGTATCGACATAAATCGTGAAATAATTAAATAAATCCTGATATCCAGGTAAATATTCGGAGAACCCGTGGTCCACTGTGGAAGTCGCCATCCGTGCCCTGCCGCAGGAGCGGTTTGCCTTTTGCAGGGTTTCAACCGCGGGCCGGATTGCACTGCCTCTCCGGTCCGCAATGAGTGAGCTTTGAAACCCGGAAAAAGGCAAACCGCTTCAAGGCAGGATATAGCGGGTTCACCGGATATTTACATATCCAGCATAAATTTCATGAGATGATAACATTCAGCATTGCAACCTTCAATACGAATTCCATAAGGTCACGTCTTCACATAGTGATTCCCTGGCTTGAAAAAAATCCGGTTGATGTGCTTTGCATGCAGGAAACAAAGGTCAGGGATGAAGATTTCCCAAAAGAAGCATTTGATAAAATAGGCTATAATGTGATCTGCAGGGGCCAGAAGTCTTACAATGGCGTTGCGATCGCCAGCAGACACAAGATAAAAGATATGGCTGCCGGTTTCGATGACCATGAAAACAGCCCGGAGGATGAAACCAGGCTTATCCGTTGTATCGTAAAGGATATTCCTGTTGTAAATGCGTATGTTCCCCAAGGCAGGGCCTTGGACCACGTGTATTTTCAGATAAAGCTCAGGTGGTTTGAAAGATTAAGGGAGCTCTTTGAAAGAAATTATTCCCCTGACGAACCATTGCTCTGGTGCGGAGATTTCAATGTTGCCCCTGAACCGGCAGACGTTTATGCCCCGGACCGCCTGGCCGATCATGTCTGCTTCCACGAAGATGTCCGCAAGGCCTTGGAGAAAGTCAAGGCATGGGGATTCATAGACGTATTCCGGAAGCTTAATCCGGGTCCGGACCAGTATACTTTTTACGACTACAGGATACCCAATGCGGTCAAGAGGCGCTTGGGCTGGCGCATAGATCATATACTTGCCACGGCTGCGCTGGCTGAACATGCTGAAAAGGCATATATAGATATTGGTCCGAGACTTTCTCAAAAACCCTCGGATCATACTTTCCTGGTGGCGGAGTTCGGAAAGACCGCGGCGACCTGAGATTAAAAACCCTGAACCTGTAACTATGAACCCCGAACCTTTTCTGATTAATCAAGGTCCATCTCAAAGCTGTAGATATCATTATTCAGCCTGCTTCTTACCCGCAAGCCGCTATTATTGAAAATCGCCAGCATTCTTTTGTTGCTTCGAAGGACTTCGGCAGTGAAGCCGGTGATGCCATGCTGTTTGGCTATGGTGGTAAGGTATTTGAACATAAACTTGCCTATGCCGCGACCTTGCCAGTCATCGCGGACCACAAATGCGACTTCTGCACGGTTGGTCCGAGGATCCAGGTAATACCGACCTACCGCAATTATATCTTCCCCATGGACCTCAGGCAGGACGCCTACGATGGCCACTTCTTTTCGATGATCTATGTACACGAAATCCTTGATCTGTTTATGAGGGAAGCGCTGGATATGTGTCATGAAACGAGAGTACACGGCATCCTGGGAGAGGGTGTAGAGCAGGTCCTTTATCTTCGGCTCATCAGTGGGGTGTATCGGTCTGAAGTTGATTTTTGTTCCGTCGTCCAAAAGCAACGACGTTCTTGCTCCATGTGGAGCGACTATGAAGCTCTTTCCCGCATCCGCGAGCTCTTTCCTGAGGTATTTTGCCTCAATGGCCTCCTTGAGGAGCATTTCAAGAAAACGCGGGTGTGCAATGCTGATTAGCGCCAGGGCCCGTTCACGAACGCTTTTGCCGTGGAGGTAGGCCACGCCGTATTCGGTTACTACGTAATGTACGTCTCCACGGGTGGTCACTACACCGGCACCCGGACTCAACTTCGCAACGATCCGTGAAGTGGTTCCATCTGCTGTGGTGGATGGCAGGGCTATAATCGCCTTGCCCCCATAAGATCTGGCTGCACCACTGTTAAAGTCTACCTGGCCGCCGATACCTGAATAGAATTTGGTACCAATGGAATCCGCACAGACCTGGCCTGTAAGATCTATCTCTAATGCCGTGTTGATAGCCACCATCTTGTGTTGTTTGGCAATAATAGAGGGGTTGTTGACATACTCGGTCGGACGAAAAGAGAAAAGGGGATTGTTGTTGATATAGTCATAGAGCCTGCGGGTTCCAAAACAGAAACTGGCAACAATTCTGCCCCTGTCGAGGGTCTTTTTTGCACCGGTTACAGCTCCGGATTCCACCAGATCTATGATGTTGTCTGTAAACATCTCCGTGTGTATACCGAGATTTTGCTTTTCTTTCAGGAAATCAACCACCGCGTTGGGGATGCGCCCGACCGAAAACCCAACAGTGGAATCATCTTCCACCAGGGCCGCAATGCGTTCTCCGATCTTGCGTACCACTTCCGTGCTTTCTGGCAAGGTCGCTTCAAAAATGGGCGTGTCCACAGGGACCAGAATGTCCAGATCATAGATATCAATAAAACTGTCTCCAAGGGTCCTGGGCATCTGAGGGTTGACCTGGGCGATGACGAGCGAGGCGTTTTCAGCCGCACTTTTGACAATATCCACCGAGACCCCAAGGCTCACTTTCCCACGTTCATCCGGAGGTGTAACCTGTATCAGGGCAACATCCAGCGGCAACTGACCTGAACCGAAAAGCCGGGGAATATCTGAGAGAAAAATGGGTGTATATTTGCCGAGCCCTTCCTGAATAATCCCCCTGACATTTTCCGCAACAAAAAAGCTGCTCACCATGAAGCAATCGGCAAGTTTTTTGTGGGCATAAGGGGCCTCACCCAGAGTGAGGAGTTGGACAATCTCCATATCCGCCAGTTTGGAAGCGCGGTCGGTCAGGGCCTTGACCAGTTCTTTTGGTTCCCCGCATCCTGTCCCGATAAATACCCGCTGCCCGGGCCGCAGGCTCGAGACCGCCTTCCCTGGAGTGCAGATCATGTCTTTGTATTTCTTCTGCCAGTCCGGGTCGTATGGCGTCTGATCTGGTTTGCTCATTATTCAGCCTTTTGAAGAGTCAGTGTCATTCGGGCATCAGCCACAAAGGGATCGGTTCCGATATCTCCGACGATAAATGGATTGATATCCAACTCGGTAATTTCCTGGAAATCCGTCACGAGCTGGCTGATGCGTTGAAGACCATTGGCTATTGCGGCAAAATCCACTCCTTTTTCCCCACGGGTTCCCAGGAGCATTTCATAGGACCTGGTGCTTTTAAGCATCTGGAATGCCTCTTCCGCGGTAATCGGAGCCAGGTGAAAGGTAACGTCTTTCATCACTTCGACAAATATGCCCCCGAGTCCAAACATGAGCATCGGACCAAACTGCGGATCACGGCTCATACCTATGATGACTTCAAGGCCCCGTGCAAGCATCTTCTCCACGTAAATGCCCTCGATGTGGGCTTCAGGAGCATTCTGCCTTATCCTCAGCATCATCAGGTCAAATGCGTCCCGCACGTCATCTGCAGTAGACAGGTGTAACTTCACGCCACCGAGGTCTGTTTTATGTACGATATTCGGCGAGACGATTTTTATGGCTACAGGGTATCCTATTTGCTCGGAAACCTCTACAGCCTCGTCAGTTGTGCTTGTGATGTGGCCTTCGGGTATCCTGAAGCCGTAAGCACCAAGGATCTGCTTGGCTTTTATATCTCCTATGAGTATCCTTTTGGTCCTCAGGTGCCTGGCAATTATCCGTTCCACTCGCCGGCGATGAACTCTGAATCGTGTTACTATCCGCGGCGGACGCCGCCGCCACACGGAATAATCGTACATGGCCTTTAGGGCACCAACGGCCCGCTCAGGTGAATTATATACAGGCAGCCCGGCAGCAACCAGTTCGTCATTGCCGGGCATTACATGCTTGCCTCCCATGAATGCCGCGAGAACAGGCTTGTCGGACCTTACGCAACCGGCAATGGCCCTTGCGGTTTCAGCAGGCTTTGTCATGGCCTGTGGCGTCAGGATTACGATGATGGCGTCTACTGAATCATCGTCTTGGCCGGTGCTTAATGCAATGGCATATCTTTCCGGATCAGCGTCGCCGAGCACATCCACTGGATTGCCTGTACTCGACGCCCTTGGAAGTCTCTCTTTAAGGGCGGCTGCCGTACTGTAATTCAGCATGGCAACGGTCATGCCGGATTTTTCCACAGCATCCGCGGCCATTGTGCCGGGTCCGCCGGCATTTGTAATAATAAGAACGCGGTCACCCTCGGGAAGGGGCTGCATTGCCAGGGCCGATGCATAGTCAAGAAAGGCCTGAAAAGTATCTGCGCGGATCACTCCGGAACGCCTGAAAGCCGCACCGTAGGCTATATCAGCTCCAGCCAGGCCTCCTGTGTGGGAGGAGGCAGCCCTGCGACCTGCCTCGGTAGTCCCGGTCTTCAGAATTACGACCGGCTTGATCGATGAGGCATCCTCTGCCGCTTTCACAAATTCGTCACCGGAAACAATATCTTCAAGGTATCCGGCAATAACCTTTGTTCTTTCATCCCTGGCGAGGGCCGCCAGGAAATCCACCTCTGTAAGATCAGCCTTGTTGCCGAGGCTTATGAGCTTTGCAAGCCCGAAATGTCCCGTTACGGATGAATCCACAATAGCAGTGCACAATGCCCCTGACTGGGAAAAAATCGATATGCCTCCTGCTTCAGGCATATCCCCGGCAAACGAGGCATTCATGTGGTGATGTGTGTTCATAATGCCCAGGCAGTTAGGCCCGAGCAGCCGTACATTGTGAGATCTGCAGAGACCTGCCAGGACATTCTCAAGCTCTGCGCCCTCTTCGCCCGTCTCCCTGAATCCAGCGGTAATTATCGAAAGGGCTCTCACGCCTGCTTCTATAGATGATTGTACGACAGCCATGACGTTCTGCCTTGGGACAGTAACAATGCCCAGGTCCACAGTTCCTTCAAAGTCCTTAAGGGTTTTGTAGCATTTGAGCCCAAGAATCTGGTCTGCTGACGGATTAACAGGTATTATATCACCGGCAAAACCGCCATTGATCAGGTTGGCTACTATCTCATGGCCTACCTTGCCAGGCGTCCTTGATGCCCCGATCACCGCGATGTTTTTTGGATAGAGCAGAGCTTCTAACATTTTATATAGATCCGTTTATATTAAAGTGTAAATATTCTTATGAACCCGTGCCCCCACGTAACCGTTCACGGACAGGGGATATTTCTTTTCACTTCACACTTCAGCCCCTTGTTTTCTTAAGGCTTTTGACATGGGGGATGTCCTGCCCCCTCTGCATTCGCCTTACGCTGCGCTCAGGCGATGCAGTTTCCCCCACAGCAAAAGCCGAGAAAACTACGGGGGCTTCCGTTAAACTGTTCAAAGAAATATCCCCTTCCAGTGAACGGTTGCCGTCCGCGCCCTGCCGCAGGAGCGGTTTGCCTTTTGCAGGGTTTCGATCGCGGGCCGGATTGCACTGCCTCTCCGGTCTGCGATGAGTGAGCTTTGAAACCCGGAAAAAGGCAACCGCTTCAAGGCAGATAACGGGTTCACTGAATATTTATTAATAATCATGCATAGTTCCTTTGTAAACAGTGATTTCATTAAAGACATTGTCATATGCTTTCTCCACCCCATGAAGTATAGGACGGATTCATGTTTTATGATATAATGATTTTGCTGAAAAAATCCAATCTGCGGCGTACGATAAGCCTCGTTCCTGGAAAATTTTGCGCCTTGCACCTGCCTGCCGGCAGGCAGGTCCCGGGCTTTTTGAGCGGAATCATGTTTCGGGCTTTTTTGCAGTATAATCATATAATAAAGAAATAAGAAAAGCTGATGGCTATCGATTTTGTTGTCCATTAGAAACGGAGAAGTCTTGATATGAAAGAGGCCCTTTTTTATACGGTTGAGGACAAAGGAAAGGTGCAATGCCAGCTCTGTAACCATCGCTGTCATATTAAACCCGGAAGAAGGGGGATTTGCAGGGTCCGGGAAAACAGGAACGGTAAGCTCTATAGTCTTGTTTACGGTAAGGTTATATCGGCAAATTCTGATCCCATTGAAAAAAAGCCCCTTTTTCATTTTCTGCCGGGTTCGACCTCATATTCAATTGCCACCGTGGGTTGCAACTTCAGGTGTCTCCACTGCCAGAACTGGCAGATTTCCCAGTATCCGCGCATCCATGAAGGAGAGATAGCCGGGGAGGACAGGGAACCGGAAGATATTGTAAATGCAGCGGTTCTTGATGGGGCAAAGAGTATAAGCTATACCTATGTTGAGCCCACAATCTTCTATGAACTGGCTTATGACTGCGCGGTTCTTGCCAAAAAGAGGGGCCTCAGGAACGTCTTTGTCAGCAATGGTTATATGACCCCGGAAGTGACCCGGCATCTGGCTCCTGTGTTGGACGGAATAAACATTGATATAAAGGCCTTTACGGATAAATTTTACCACGATGTCTGCAAGGCAAGGCTTCAGCCCGTTCTTGATAATGTTCGTCTGATGCACGAACTTGGAGTATGGGTGGAGGTAACAACCCTGATTATTCCCGGATGGAATGATTCCCCGCAAGAATTGAGGGACATAGCCAGGTTTGTTAAAGGAGTCGATCCTTCAATACCGTGGCATGTAACAGCGTTTTATCCCACTCACAAGATGTTGGACAGGCCGCCTACTCCGGTTGCCACCTTGCGTCTTGCCAGGAAAATAGGCCTTGAGGAAGGCCTGCGGTTTGTCTATGAAGGCAATGTTCCCGGCGAGGGCGGAGAAAATACCTATTGCCCTGCCTGCGGCGCAGAGATCATCAAGAGATTCGGCTTCAGGATAGCGAAAAATCTATTGTCTGATGGGCGATGCAGCAAGTGCGGAGAGGCCATTCAGGGCATATGGGCCTGATGGACAGGCATTTATAATCGTTGCCCGTCTTTTTCTGACTTTAACAGCTTGAAACAGATGGCATCCACAAGTGCCTGCCAACTGGCCTCAATGATGTCGTGGGAGAGCCCGACCGTTCCCCATTTGTCATGCTGATCCCTTGATTCTATCAGCACCCGTACCTTGGCCTCTGTCCCGGGACTTCCGGGAAGAACCCTTACCTTGTAATCATGCAGTATCATTTCCTTGAGCTGCGGATAGAATTTTTCAAGGGCCTTTCTCATGGCGTTATCCAAGGCATTCACCGGCCCGTTGCCCACCGCGGCGGTGTGTTCTGTATGGCCGCCTACGCGTACCTTGATGGTAGCTTCTGCCTGTGTAGGTTCATTGTCTTTGAGCTTCTGGTCTATGACCCTGAAGGCAAGGAGATCAAAGTACTTGCGCCCGGTACCAATGGCCTTTCTCATGAGCAACTCAAACGAGGCCTCTGCGCCTTCGAACTGAAAACCCTGGGCCTCGAGATCCTTTAATTGGGCCACAATGTCCAGCACAAGAGGATCACGGCTCTCCAGATCAAGGCCGTACTGCCTGGCCTTGGCAAGTATGTTACTCCTCCCGGAAAGATCAGAGACCAGAATGCGTTGAACATTTCCTACTAATTCAGGCCTTATGTGTTCATACGATTCGGGATTGCGGCGGACGGCGCTGACATGGATACCCCCCTTGTGGGTAAAGGCGCTTTCCCCGACATAGGGTTGGTACTTATTGTGGGACAGATTTGCGATCTCACTCACAAATCTGGATACACTGGTGAGCTTCCCGATATTTTTACCTGCCGTACATTCATATCCCATTTTGAGCATAAGGTCCGGAATTATGGAGCATAGGTTGGCATTCCCGCACCTCTCGCCAAAGCCGTTGATGGTACCCTGGATGTGCGTTACTCCCGCCCTGACTGCCGCCAGGGAGTTGGCCACGGCAACTTCTGCGTCATTGTGGCAGTGGATACCCAGTCGAGTTCCTTCCCCCAGGGTCTTCCGGACGTCCCGTATGATTTCTGTCAGTTCGTGGGGCAGGGTTCCGCCATTGGTATCGCACAGAACAAGACAATCTGCTCCTCCGGCCAATGCCCGGCGCAGGGTTTCAAGGGCATAGTCCCGGTCGGCCTTGTATCCGTCAAAGAAGTGCTCGGCATCGTAAAATAGTGTCCGGACCTGGGGCCTTAACCAGGAAAGGGAGTTCTTTATCAGTTCCAGGTTCTTCTCCGGTGTGATCCTCAAGACGTCTTTTACATGTACTACCCATGTCTTCCCGAATATTATGACAACCGGAGTCCGGGCCGCCACGAGCGCCCTGAGGTTTTTATCTTCATGGGCATGATGCTTGGCGTGGTGTGTACTGCCAAAGGCCGCCAACCTGCTGTGGCTTAGGGAGTAGTTCTGAATCTCGCGAAAGTATTGTTCATCTTTCGGGTTGGAGCCAGGCCAGCCCCCCTCAATGTAATCAATGCCGAGATCGTCAAGTTTTAATGTTATCCGGACCTTATCCTCGACTGAGAGATTAAAGTCCTCGGCCTGAGTCCCGTCCCGCAGGGTTGTGTCATATATTTCAATCCTTTTATTCATAATTTAGGCCAAACTCCTCATGCAGTGCACGAACAGCCAGTTCAGTATATTTTTCCTCAATGATGCAGGATATCTTGATCTCAGACGTGCTGATCATGAGGATATTAATGCCGTGCCTGGCCAGGATATCGAACATCTTGCCGGCCACACCTGCGTGGTTCCTCATCCCTGCTCCAACTATAGAGACCTTGGCAATGCTCTGGTCTCCGGCCACCTTCTCAGCCCCGATCCCTTTGGCCACTTTTTTCACTATATCCATGGCCATTTCATAATTTCCCCTTGAAACCGTGAAGGTCATATCAGTAAGGTCACCGGCCCTTGTATTCTGGATGATCATGTCAACCACAATATTTGCTTCCGAGATCGGATTAAATATACCGGCAGCTATACCCGGCCTGTCAGGGACCTTGGTGACGGTAATACGTGCTTCATTTCGGCTGTAAGTGACACCCGAAACCAATACCTGTTCCATGGTTTCATCCTCCTTAATAACATAGGTCCCTGTGTTGCAGTTGAAGCTCGATCTCACATGGAGAGGCATCCCGTATCGCATGGCAAGTTCCACTGACCGGATTTCAAGGACCTCTGCACCGAGGCTCGCCATTTCCATCATTTCCTCATAGGAAATCCTGTCAATCTTACTGGCATTTGGGCATATACTCGGATCTGTCGTGTAGACCCCGTCTACATCTGTATATATTTCGCAGATATCGGCATTAAGAGCTACGGCTGCTGCCACTGCGGTTGTATCTGAGCCGCCCCTTCCGAGGGTAGTGATATTACCTCTGGAAGTAACTCCCTGAAAGCCTGCCACAACAGGAATGTATCCCGATTTAAGGGCTGCATCGAGCCTTTCAGGAGATATGTCCAGGATCCTGGCCTTTCCGTAGGATGAATCCGTGTTGATTGGGACCTGATAACCCAGAAAGGACATGGCCTCAAAGCCTTTTTCCTTGGCTGCCATGGCAAAGAGGGAGACGGTCATCTGCTCTCCGGTGGCCAGCAAGACGTCGAGTTCCCTGGGATCTGACATTGGTTGCACTTGCCTTGCCAGTTCAATCAGCCGGTCGGTCTCTCCCGCCATGGCAGAGAGGACTACTATAACATCATTTCCCTGTTTTTTGCAGGAAATTACACGATCTGCAACTTTTTTAATCAGGTCGCAGCTTGCTACTGAAGCACCTCCGTATTTCTGCACGATCAGGGCCATAGCTATTCTTCCTCATGATCTCCGGTCCATATAGGGTCCTGTCCGAAGTGATGCATCCACCATTCTCCCTCGGTCATGCCATCTTCATTTGGATTGAGCTTTATTTCGTACCTATCGACATATTCCATCAGGACCTTGTAGGCCGTATTCAGCCTGGCCATCTCTTCTGATGTGTCCATGCCGGGATTCCTGTCAGGATGAAGGTCTCTGCAGCAATGTCTGTATGCCTCCAGAATCTCGGTTCTTGTCACCTGTTCAGGAAGCCTGAGGAGCTTTCTGGCTTGATCTATATCCTCCCAGCGATTGTGACTCATATCTAAATTGAGCGATCAGCCTTTAGCGGTTACTATTAGTTTAATGATTACAGGATGTTCTGCTATTACAAAATTAGCTGTTAATTTGCTGCTGTTTTCCAAATAGGTTATTCCAAATACTAATGGCTAACAGCTAATCGTTTAATATTATTCAAAATCCAGTATTCTTTGATCTTCAATTATTTTGTAGACGTGATCTTCACGATACGGCAACGATTCCCTTATGTATTCGGGGATTTCACCATACCTGGCCTCAAAATCCTCAAGATACTCCGTTCTGCCTTTAAGGAAGTCCTTTATCTTCTTTCTGAGGATTTCCTTGTCAGGAAAAAGAGAGTGGGCATTCATGACGGACAGGTTGGCCCTGTCGCATTTAATCGGGTAATGATAGCCCAATAGATCCGGTTCGGAGCTGAACCGCAGCTCTATCCGGCCAAGATCATTATAAATGGCAAGAGACTGGCGCAGGGTTACCTTTGTATCATTCACACCTATGGTGCCCGTATTGGAAAGATAGCACTTTATGCGGTTTCTCTTGATAATCTCATAGAAGATCATAGCGTGTTCCAGCAGATTCCCGCAGACAAAAGGATCAAGGAAGAAGACCCGCTTGAACTTGCCTGCCTCCTCTGGATTGCCCCCGGAACTCTCGATTGATTCGCCGTATATAAACTGCATGGTGGCCTGCTCCGGAGTCAGCTTGTTTATGGCATTGATCATGGGATTTCTTGTAAGGATAATTATATAATCCAGCCTGTCCGCTCTTAAGGACTGGCTTGCTATTTCAAGGTTCTCTCTCGTGATAACGGCCCGGCCGTTTGCTGTCTTGGAAATATCTTTGAAATCGGGTATATATGGGTATTTGCTAATGGCAACATTTTCCAGGAAGGCGTCACGAGAGTCTGCCGCACGGAGAATTTCAGGCTGGCTCTCATCCAGTCCCTCTGTCTTTACATACAGTCCTCCTACCTCAAAGGCCGCATAGCTACCATCATAGGCCAGGGTACCACCATCGTCACCTATCATCTCAGAGATCTCCCTGGGAAGCTTGGCAAACTTCCTGCAGAGTGTCGTTGTCTTGCCGGTGGCAGTTAGGCCAGAGACACCCGCAACAACCTCCTTCAGCTCCGGCCTTTCGGCTTCAAGATCATATATCCAGAGCAAGTCTCTCCTGGCGCCCGCGTGCAGGAAGATGCCAGCCTTGTCAATGTTTTTTACCCGCCAGTCCTCAAACTGGAAGACACCTTTTTTCCCTTCGCCAAGGTATACGCTGTTTCTGCATATCTTTACCTGCTCGCCCCTTTTTTCTCCCATCCAGAGGCGGATGGTGATATCCTTGTCCATGAGCTTTTTGTGCTTGTTGTTTTCAAATGCCTCGTCTGTAAAGAAGATAATGGTGTAAGTCGGATTTTCCACCACCCTGGCAGCCGGGTAGTCCAGAAGCAGCTTCAGGCCGTAGGCGAGCTGGGCATAGACTTCAGGAATCAGGAATCGGGCCGTAACTCCGTCCCTGCCGTCCCCCACTATGGTATCCATGGATATTATTCGTTCCCTGCTCAGATACTCCACCGCCTCCAGGGCCAGTTGCTCTTCTTCTTCGCCGAACGGGTGATCAATGTTATTGGCAGTATGAGGGGCTGAACGGGACATGGGCTCTGAATCGGCTGCAACAGAACCCATTTGTGTCTGGATTACCCCCTCCTGCCTGACGGCAACCTCCTTTAGCACGTCAAGGCCGAGACCTTCAATAAGCCGGCCTTCTCTTTTTGCATCTTCATATATTTTGACTGCTGCCTTCTTAAAGTAGTTTTTCATATTGACCTCTGGTATTCCTGTCACTGCTCAGATTTCGTTCCATCCCGCCTGCTCCTGGCCGCGTGTGCCGGATGGACTGTAGGATGCTTTTCAAAAATATGATACATATATTAGAATCATTTTCATAATACAATACTTAAATCAGTTTCGCCAACAGCCTGTCCGGCCTTCAAGGATTTTACTAAAGACGCATGTTTAGCCTTTCTTCACCCAGAGCCGCTTTGTTTATAAGGGCACTCCTTGTTTTCATGATTATCCCGGCAGCCCCGAAGGCCGACGCTCTCAAGGTTTTTGACCTTAAAAACGGAAAAACTGTTTATGGTACACTGAAGACGGTAAAGGCGGGGCACCAACAGACCCTGCTTGACATAGCAAGGGACTATGACCTGGGGTACAATCAGATAGTAGCGGCAAACCCGGGGGTGGACCCCTGGGTGCCTTCTGAAGGCGCCAGCGTGATTGTACCCACTGTATTCGTTTTGCCCAGGGGACGTCTGCCGTCAGGAATAGTAATAAATCTTGCTGAGATGCGCCTGTATTATTTTGAATCCGCCGGGGATGGACGATCCCGCTTTTGGACATGTCCTGTGGGGGTCGGCAGAGAGGGCTATTCCACAGAGCTGAGCATTTACACAGTGTTCAATAAGGCCGAAGATCCGATATGGTTTGTACCGCCCTCCGTGCTGGAGGAAGATCCTGAGTTACCTCCACAGGTGCCGCCAGGACCTGACAATCCTCTTGGGAAATACATTCTGCGTTTTTCACGGCTTTCTTACGGTATTCACGGCACAAATCGTCCCTGGGGTGTGGGGCGCCGGGTCAGTCACGGGTGTATAAGGCTTTACTCTGAAGACATAGCCTCTTTGTTTCCGCTGGTGCCGGTGGGAACACTGGTCCGGATCATCTATGAACCAATAAAGGTTGGATGGGCAGAAGGCAAGTGCTGGTTGCAGGTATATCAAGACTATGAAAATAAGATTGATGACCCGTTGGCAACGGCCTTTTCCGGCATTTCTGCCTGCGAAGAGGCCATAGGCCCCATTAAGGTGGATCTCAAGAAAATCAAGAAGGCCGTCAGGGAGCAGACCGGCATTCCGGTGCCAGTTGCACGGGCAGAAAGAGAATAGAGAATTTAGTGAGATCGACCCGATACCATCCATATCAAGCGCACTCAGCGCCCACAGTTCCTCATGGGCACATCCAGCATCACCAGATCGTCATCCAGGCCGTGGCGCAGGATGTTCAAGCGAGGAGAGAGGGATGCCACATGCTCGGCTGAGACATGAGCCAGACGAAGTAGTCGAACGGATTGTTCATCGTAACAGGCCGCTCTGCCGTGGAGGCTTGCACACGGGTCCATGCACTCACGAACTCCATTCATACCCTACTAGTGTCACGTCAACCTTGAAATGTGGTACTCTCAACTTTTTTGTGTGAATTTCTCATAGGCCAATTCTTTGTGAAAAGGCAGGTTGTTACGTACTTTTCCTATTGGGTTTGACCTCCAATGCAGTTCCATTCTCAGAGAGATAAAGGCCAGGAGACGGTAACAGGCAGTCTCACCAGCAAGTATCTCCATGGGTTTCGTTCTGCGCTTGAATTCCTTGTTCAGTCTCTCAATGATGTTGGTAGTCCGTAGAGATATCCATTCCTCTTCAGGAAAGCTGAAAAAAGTCAGGCAGGCATTGATGGATCTCTCAAGACAGGATACAGCAGAAAGAATGGTATCCTTCCACTTCTTTCTTGAAGAGGCATAGAAAATGGACCTTAAATCATCCGCTACTTCCTTCTTTAGCTTCTTGGGTACCTTGGCCAATACGTTCCTGGCCACATGGACTTGACAACGTTGTACCTTTGCCGAAGGGAACTCTTGCTTGAATACGGCCTCAAGGCCAGGCAGGCCATCCATGATGCCCAGGG
>PQXD01000002.1:124391-130276 GCA_003194485.1 Deltaproteobacteria bacterium | reverse complement strand
AAAAAAAATTAGAAAAATTGAGGAGTTGACTCAAAAAATGGTTGCTCTATGAAAGAATCTTCAGACCAATGGCAGTAATTGTATGGCAAGCAGCCTACCCGGTGCTTGCTGCCTGTATCTTATATGAAATATCCAGTGCTCCTGGATCTCCTTGAAGATCTCTACTACTTCCGGTACACTGATTTCTACGTTCATGGCACTTCTCCTTTCGGTTTGATTTTTTGTTGATGATAACTCTTACAAGGAAAAGTGCCTTTTTTCTACCCATTCAAAATTCACACAAGATATTTTACACTACCCTTCCACAAGATCATCGTTCAGGAGCTGCAAGGATACACTTGCCCCACCAGCAAATGGTTCAACAAAAAGTTTGGGCCGAAGAGAATTCAACCGAAGAACCTCAGCGACATAACCCGCCAGCCGTCTCTTCGCTCCTGGATAACGAAGCGGCGAGAGTATCGATGCCTCTCGACGGGACAAGGGTTTCTTCGGGTTGGTTATCTTTCGCACAAGGGTATCCTTTTCCTCAATCGGTACATCTTGATTTTCCTGTCTCGCTTTTCATTAAATCCCTTTCTCTGCCATGTCTCAGGAACGTTTTGCAGTGTTTCCAATTTATCCAAAGCAACAGGTTTACTCCTCCTCAAAGCCAAAAGAGTCGAAGCGAAGTGTCCGGCAGTTTTCTGTCACATCACGAACGGTCTTGTCGGAGGCCCCATCAGGTAACTGGGCCTGAATCTCAAGCGTTACCTCGACCTCAGCGCCGACAAGTTTTGTTAAATGCTGAATCACCTCATCGGCGATACGCCCGGCATCACGGCCGACGCGGAGAGAATCCAACTTTACTGATCCATAAAATCGGCGGTATACCGGCGTTACGGGGGTGACACCGCTGTCTCCCGGTTGCACCGCGCCCTGCGCTCCGCTGTCCGGGGGAAAAACCGCTTCACCCGGTTGTCCGGGAGATGTTGTTTCCCCTCCGGGAACGGCAGATGTTTCCCGACGGGCGGTTTCTTCGCGGATTTGCCGTGCAGCCACGTCCGGCTTGACCAGAAGCGTCCCTCCCTCGGATTGGATGTTTACGGCTTTTCCTGCATCCAGTGCGCGATACCGCCCGGATTCTTCGTCTTTGCCCTGGGCATAAGCAAATGTATCTGCTTCCCATGTCAACCGGGATACACCTTCACGGATCGCCGCCACAAGAACATCCGGATCACGAAGGCGGGGAAGGTACAGGTACGTTGCGAAGTCCTCGATGAGTTGTTTCACCGCCACATCATCGCCTCGCCATAAAGGCACGCGATCCAGTTCCAGGCGGAGCCGGATGCCTCCCATCTGAACGAGGAGCATCTCCTCATTTTTCAGTTTTTTACTGGCCCTCAAAGCAAGCGAGTCGGTGCCCTGTAAACGGATTTCTGTCCAATCCAGCCCACCACGAAGTTCAGGTTGTCCAGGTGCAAGCAACCACTGCCAGGTTTCGGGGATTCGGGCCTTGACCGTGTCATTGGCATTCCTGCGTTTCGTGTCGGCCTGTTTGGACTGGAACGGATCAAGGTTCAGTTGTTCTCTTTCATCCCAGATGGACTTCCACGCAAGGTACTGACGGATTGCTGTCTGCAATTCCTTCAGACGGGTTGCATCTCCGGCCAGGAAAACAAGCGTGTTCTTGTAATTGCGCGGGCTGTTACCGCGGTTGTCCAGAATGGTTTGTGCTTCGAGCCTCGCCGGACTGTCATGTTGCCCCTTGCTATGTGGATGTTCAGGGCCAAGAATAACCAGGCGTGCTTCGCGCTCGTCGGGAATATCACTACTGCCCGAGCATGCATGCACCCGATGAAAATCGCTCCGGCTCCGGGCCTCTTCCCGCAATCTGCGGACAATTTCGTCCAGCACATCATGTTCGTGAAGCTGGCCGGCCCGATCTTCGGCCAGACGGGTCACGGTCGGCTGCGTTGAGTACCAGTACCGGCGGCCGTCGACATACAAATAGGTTGCCCGGTCCGTCAGCCGCCGCAGGGCGTCTCCGAATGTCGCCACCGTCTCACCGGGCTGGACACATCCAAGTTTGACCTGCCGGTCGTCAATGCCGCGGTTGGCAGCCCGTTGCGTCGGAGCGGAACCGACATAGATGGTCCTGGCCACCCGGCGGCAGGCAGAGTATCGTCCGAGGTTGGGCACCTCTCTGTCGAGAGAGAGCGGCAACGAATGTTCGCCGTCCACGTCTTTGGCGATAACCGGAGTCCACTGGTCGTCCAGATAGCGCGTCAATTCAAATTGCACGGCCGGGTCATCAATGGGGACCGTTGCAGGCATGATCAGCAGATTGCCGTCCTGTCGCTCCCATAATGAATGGATTACCGCGGCCATTAATCGGAGCACTCCCCTTGTTCGCTGAAATTTATCCAGGGTTGACCAGTCGTTGTAAAGCCGATCAAACAACTCCGGGTGGATGGGGTAGGCCATCTTGATGCGTCGTTCGTATTCCGCCTCCCGGCATTCCGACGGGAATTCATTGTGTTGCGTTCCATACATTTCCACGAACGCGCGCGCTACCGCGTCACGGGCGACAAAGCCTTGCTTGTCCGTGATCGGTTCGAACAGCCGTCGCCGGACAATTTCAAACCCCTCATCCGGACTTGCCGGACGCCAGCTTGATTCCACCCGGCCGATGGCGTTCTTCAAGCGCGACAACGCTCTTTGGCCCCAGTCTCCGCCAATCTCATTGTCCGAGGCGGGGATGCTCACCACCAACAACGTATCCTTCGCCGTTTTGGCAGACTCGCTCAGGGTCTGGGCGAAAGTGAATTGCGTATCGAACGATCCTGCTGGCAGGTCGCTGCCTTCATGCAATTGCCGGGCGTATGCAACCCATTCGTCGATAAGGATCAAACATGGCGAGAACCGGTTGAACAGATCCTTAAGCCGGTCGCCCGGGTTGGTGGCATTCTCATCATCTTCCCGCACCATTTCATAGCCTTCCCGGCCACCGAGCTGCCAGGCAATTTCGCCCCAGATCGTTCGCACAACGGTGCCGTCATCCTTCCTGATCGGGCTGCCCGGCGAAATTTTCGTGCCGACCACCACAGCACGGTTCACATTAGCGGGGACATTACATTCCGCCTCTTTGAGAACGTGCTCCGAGCCGGGCAACTCCGCCGCAGGCGTACCGGAAAACAAATGATACAGGGCCAGCATGCTGTGTGTTTTGCCGCCACCGAAATTGGTCTGTAACTCAACCACCGGATCTCCGCCCTTACCGGAAAGGCGCAAGACAGCATTGCTAAGGAGCTTCCCCAGTCCTTCGGTAATAAACGTGCGACGAAAGAATTCCGTCGGATGCTGATATTCCGAGGCTGCCTCACCCAGATAGACCTGCCAGAGATCGGCCGCGAATTCCGCCTGCTGATATTTTCCGCTGGCTACGTCTTTATGCGGAGTGACAACTTCGCGCCAGGGTTTAAGGCCGCCCTGCGGACTTCCTTCCACAGGCCGGGTTTTCCGCATTTCATTGCGGCGCTGTTCGTCGAACCGCACACGCAGCAGAGCCATCTTCTGTTTTTCGATCTCTTTGGCCTGGGGTGCGGAAACCGCGGAAAGCAGACGGTCTATACTGTCCAACGCCCGGTACGCATCATCACTGGAGAACGGGGTATGGTGCGCCCAGCGGTTGCGGATGTCGCGCAGTTCACTGACCAGAGACCGTTCGGCATGGCCGAGCGTATTACGGAATACGCTGTTCCATTGATCCCACATGACCGCGAGCAGGTTCTGCGTATCCCAATTGATTTCGCCTGTCTTTGCAGCTTTGACCGCACCGCGGTCCTGACGAATCGCTGCCTGCACCGAATCCTGCCACCCGTCGCCATGGGCAGCCCGAAGTTCCCGCTCCACAAACGGCCGTAATTCTTCGTTAAGAAGTTCCAGCGCTTCGCCCACTCTCCCGTGATTTGTTTTAGCCATGACCGAGACTCCTCATGTTCTGCATGCTCCTTACTCGAATAGTGTCCGTTGCTCGCCAGTACCCGCCGGGGTCTGATGGGCCAGTTTGCTGATCTCCGGCCAGGCAATGACCAGACTGTTGTACGCCAGTGCCTCACCGGACCACCCCTTACGCTCGCAGATGGCATAGAGCCGGTAGGCCAGGTCCCGGGCCCGTTCGCCGTAGTCACTGCCCAGTTTCCTGAGCAGATCGGCTGTCCCGGTTTCTCCCTGCCTGTCCAGCGCACGAATCAGGTGTTGTACCGCTTCCCATTCGGTGAGGCGGGCGTCGGTTGCCGGGTCCCTGCCTGCGCCGCGTGTCTTGGCGCGGCAGGCAGGCCAGTCATCGGGCAGTTCTTCCCGGCCAAGCAGTTTCACCTTGCCGCCCTGCGAGGCCACCACCCCGGCCTCAACCAGTCCCTGCACGGAAGTGTTCTTGGCCTTGGAAAGGGTTTCCGCAACGCCGTAAGGGCCTTCGTCCATGCCGAACTGTTCGAACCAGGCCACGGCCCAGCGGGTATCGCTGTCGAATTCGCCTTCCTGTTCGGCCAGCACTTCGTCGAGCACCTGGTTGATGAGGGTCAGCGCCGTGCGCACCGTCATGGGCGAGCCGTCCGACTTCACCACCTTTGCGTAACGGGAAAAGATGGCCATGCCCGGGCCGATGGCGGCCTGGGCCAGGTCCACCGGCGCGATATTGCCTGATTGCAGCAGGCGCAAGGCTTCCACCAGCTCCTGCTTGAGCGCGGTGATGAATTCCCTGCGGGTGGCAAGGGAAGCGTCCTTAGTGCGGGGCACGCAGGCAAGGACAACAGAGGAAGCAAGAGCGTTAGTGCCTTGAGCTACAGAACGTCCCGGACTTTCCGTCCTCATTGGCCAGGTAGCGGTTATAGTGAATCCGGCATCAATCACACCGGTCAGGAAAGTCTCCCAGCCGGTGGAAGCGGTTCCTGATGTATCGGTTTCCGCTTGCTTGAAGGCATAGAAAATCGTGGTGGGATAATCCTGATGTCCGTTTTCCCGCCAAAGCTGAATGGCCTGTCCCAAACCGGTCTCGAAAAATTCGGCCGCCTTCTTTTTGTCTCCGCCGTGGCGGTAGGGAGAGGCGATCAGTTCCTCGGCCTTGGGGGTCAGCATTGTGGAAAGCAGGTCAGGATAGACATCCCGCAAACTCCTCCGCAGCCAGACATAGAAGAAATCGCTCAAATCAGCGTAGCCGATGTTGTCATAGTACGGCGGATCGGTAGAAATGATTTGATTGGTGTATAGCGCAGAAGAAGTTGCATCATCCTGGATCGAAACACCACAAATTGTGGCAGGGGTATGTTCGATAGAGTCAGCAATCCGGTCAATATACATTACTAAATTTCCACCACTACTGCTAAATGGATTTGCTTCAGCATAATCCCAAACCATAGGTATTGCTTGGCGTGCAAATGTTTCTCGTAACGCTCCTCTATCATTCATCCAGCTACAAATTGATGACCAAAGATTAGCCCCCTTGCTAAGAGAAAACCCCAGATAAGTCGCCACGGCGTCGGCGTAAGATTGTGGACCGCTGCCGCCTTCGTTAAGGGGGCGGTCGTCATCCGGCAGGGTGCCGGCCTTTTTCGCATCCTCCAGCACCTGTTGCCTTGCTTCCTTCACCAGGTCGGAAAAGGTCGTGAGGGCCGTAAGCTGGCGGGGGTGAAGAGTTTATAATGCTTATTCATTCCATACAGTTGGATGCGAAATCCAAGTGCTTTTTCCGGAATATCGGACGCCGGATAATCATCTGGCAGGGTAGTGTAAAATATTTTGTGTGAATTCTGAAAGGGTAGAAAAAGGCACTTTTCCTTGTAATGGTTTTGATCACCAAAAAATCAAACCGAAAGGAGAAGTGCCATGAACGTAGAAATCAGTGTACC
>PQXD01000002.1:112401-121552 GCA_003194485.1 Deltaproteobacteria bacterium | reverse complement strand
CTCCTGTGCTGCGTCACAAAATTCGCCTGCGCTTATATGAAATATCCAGAGGAGCAGCCGGAGAGACTTTTTGAGATGATCCGTTTTGATATTCAAAAGACTGTTGGTCAGTATCTGACAGCCATGATGAATGCGGAGCTGACACACTTTCTGGGCAGAGAACCTTATGAGCGCAGCTCTGGAGAACCCAATCATCGCAATGGATCCTATGGTCGTCATTTTACCTTAAAGGGAATAGGCAAAGTAGATGTTTATGTACCTCGAGACCGTAAGGGAGAGTTCAAGACCCAGGTCATTCCCAGGAGCAAGCAGTATGAGGAAGAGATAGCCAGGGACCTGAGCCTTATGTTTTTGGCAGGTATCAGTACTCGTAGTCTCTCCATGATATCCTATAGGCTGATAGGCAGAAAGATTTCTCCTACTGAGATCAGCAGTGCCAATGTAGAACTGTCAGAGGCAGTTGAGAAATGGAGGATGCGAAACCTGTCATCAGAATGTGTCAAGTACATGTTTATTGATGGAGTCAATTTTAACATGCGCATTGCTCGGGACATTGAGACCGTTCCGATTCTGGCAGCCATTGGTGTCACAGAGGCAAATCAAAGGTTGGTATTAGGTCTCCAGTCTGGAGATAAAGAATCAGCAGGTAGCTGGCGTGAATTCTTCAAGGATTTAAAGACAAGAGGTCTGAATCCCCAGAGAGTTACTTTGGGCATAATGGATGGTCTAACTGGTGTTGAGACCGTATTCAAGGAAGAATTCCCGAATGCAAAGGTACAGCGTTGTCAGGTACATGTAGCAAGGAATGTCTTGGCCAAGGTACCCAAGAAGCTAAAGAAGGAAGTAGCGGATGATTTAAGGTCCATCTTCTATGCCTCTTCAAGAAAGAAAGCCATGGAGTTTTTCGAGCAGTTTAAAAAGAAATGGAAGGATACCATTCCTTCTGCTGTATCCTGTCTTGAGAGATCCATCAATGCCTGCCTGACCTTTTTCAGCTTTCCTGAAGAGGAATGGATATCTCTACGGACCACTAATATCATAGAGAGACTAAACAAGGAATTTAAACGCAGAACGAAACCTATGGAGATCATCGCTGGTGAGACTGCCTGTTACCGTCTCCTGGCCTTTATCTCTCTGAGAATGGAATTGCATTGGAGATCAAACCCAATAGGAAAAGTGCGTAACAACCTGCCTTTTCTCAAAGAATTGGCCTATGAGAAATTCACACAAAAAAGTTGACAGTACCTCTGGCAGTCCGCAGTCAGCAACATTTTCCTGATAAGAAGTTGGCGATAAATAAACACGACCTCGTGATCCCTCACATACTATTGCCATAAGCTGCTGGTACATCCGTCCAGCTTTCCCTTCATCACGTACGTAATCGAACGGAATTGGAGAACCTGTCATTACACATACGGCACCCGTCCGGACAACTGTTCCCTTACCCGGATCAAACCCGTCTGCAGGTTTCCCGACCCTGACCTTGAACTCATACATTCCCTTTTCCCTGTCCACCACGGGCTGAACATAGGTTTCCTTGCCTTTCTTCTTGCTCAGCCAGAAGGAGCGGGCCAGCGGCACATGTTTACCGCCCACCGACGGATCGGGGCTGGCCACCGTCCTGGCCCACAACCAGGCAATGACGGTGAGTTCCTGACCGAGCCAGGGTTTCAGATCCGGGCGGCCGCCTGCCTGTGCGTCCCCGCACGCAGACAGGTCGTCCACCATCTCCTGGGTAATCTTCACCTTGGGATACAGGTGGCCGATCCGTTTTTCCGCCTCGTCGCGCATCCACCGGCCATACCAGCGCACGTCCCCGGCCAGCCCACGCGCTCCCTGCCATGACGATTGCAGGGTTTTTTCCTCCCGGCTTTTCTTCTGCCACTCAGGATTGACCGGCGGCAGTCCCGCAAACTTCGGCGGAATTTCAATCAGCGCCTTGTTAATCAGCACCGGCACCGGATTCAGGTCTGAGGCGTGGGCGCGCAAACCGAGGCGCTGCGCCTCCAGGGGGATGGAACCGCCCCCGGCGAATGGGTCCAGCACCGGCGGCGCGTATGTTTGCAGAAAGTGATTGACCGCTGTTGCAGGGGCCAACCGGCAATTGACCTGCCAGGCCGTAAAACGGCCGTCGTTGGGCAGAGGACCGTCTGGGTGCGCTTTCCCTTCTTCACGACCAAAGATGATGGTTTCCTTTTTAAGCTCACCCAGCTCGATCTTCCGCGAGGCGACTGAGCGGGCTATTTCCGCTCTGGCCCTGTTAATCACATCCGGGTTATTGGAGTTTTCCCACCTGACCAGTTCCTTGATCAGATTGAAAAGCTCGGCCCGCTTGATTCCGGCCCGTTCCTCGTCTACAGTACCATCGGGTCGGCGATATGCCGGGTCACTGGAAGGGTCGTCCACCAGCTGGGCAAAAAGTACGGCCCGGCAGGCCGCCAGCGGCCGTCTGGCCCACCAAAGATGCAGGGTGGACGGATGCCCGTGACGGATGGATTTTTCCCGGGCGGACTGTGCGTTGATTTCTTTGAGCGGCAGAGCCACCTCAATCAGTTTTTTACGTCGCTGTGTCATATATTGCTACCCCTGGCGCGTTTTTTTGTGCCGGGATTGCTTTTTATCATTTTTAACTGTGCAATATTTATCTTTTAAAAGCAATGAGTTGTGTCTATTACATTGCACCTGCATTGCTTTTGGCATTTTTTTATTGAAGCAATAATCTGTATTCTACGGTGATGTCCTTTGTAATATCGTTTCAGTTATCCGCTTGAAGTCCATATAACATTTCTGGACAGCCTGGGCATGAGCGCCAATGGCGCCATCAGCCGGCTTTAGCAGAAAAACAGGCTTTCTTGCCTCCTGGGCCATGGGCATGAGGCTCTGATAATGGCGAACAAGCCCGATGCAATGGGGATCATTATTCACATCTGAGATGTCATCCCTTGGCTGGTCAAGGATGAATTCCCTATATACACCCGGGATCCTCTCTACCCATTTTCGGTATGATTTTACAGGGCGATTTTTTCGTTCCACATGTTGCATTATGATATAACCTGCGGGCGACATGTTGCCTGAAGGGAGAGGAATATTCAAATTTTCCGGTTTTTGATCCAGTCGCTGTTTCCAGCCCCGTCTCCACTGTCTGAGAGTAGGCCCCAGGTTTTTCAAACCCTGAAGAGAATAGAGATCGGATGCGAGCGGCATGATTACATGGTCGGCCGCGATCAGGGCAGAGCGATTGATGGCCCCGAGATTGGGCCCCACATCAATTAGTACTATTTCAGCATCTACTGTTTCGACAACAGCGTAAACAATGCGGTAAAAGGCGGTTATTGCCCGAAATGCTGCTGGATCCTGGTCCAGACACCGGGGCCAACTGTCTGAAAGTTTATCCTCAAACTGCGACAGGCCGAGATCGCCTGGAACAAGATACAGGCTGTCCCGAATCCTCTCCGTATGCGCGGCGGCAATATCCCCGGTTCCCTCAAGGATCGGAGAGATGCATGCCAGGACACTCTTATGCCCTCCTTCTTCAGGCCATAACTCTTCCAGTCGTTTTTCTTCCAGAAACATGCTCGACAGGTTGGCCTGCGGGTCCAGATCGGCTGCCAGCACACGGTAGCCGAGTTCCGTCATCATCCAGGCAATATGGTAAACTAAGGTGGTTTTGCCCACGCCGCCCTTGTTGTTGAAAAAAGCGATGGTTTTCATGCTCCGGCCTCCCGTACTGTTGCGAGGAAAAAGGTTGGCTGGCTGACATCAAACTCCGCAGGCGGGTTACCGTTTTTTTGCAGAAGCACTTGGGCTGTGGCTATCCCGCGACCGAATTGATTTACATAACCAAGAATTTTCATTGCCTCGGCGATTTTGGGGTTTCGATAATCATTCTGATTGGGGAAATCAATCGCAGCACCATAAAGTCCGCCGGGATTCTGTATCTCAATCCGCTTGGAAAACCAATAGAAACGGACCGGAGCATTGGACTGATAATCGCGGTGCATCACCGCGTTCATGAGCAGTTCCCGAACTGCCCAGTATGGATAGGGGGTTATCTGTTTTTCTCTTAACGCAGAAACCGGGACGGGTCGTGACGGGAAAAGGCTTTTCAAGAAGGCATCAAGCTCGTGAAGCATTGTGCGGAGATCATTACCAAACTGCCGTTCGTCCACTACTTCAGACTCCAGTTCTTCGCCGTCAAAGCGGACAAACTGGATATAGGAGCCCGGAAGCCAGTTCCGGGGCGCATCTGAGAACAACAAGGCTCCGGCATTGGTAACACATTGATTCTGCATGTCCCATAATCCCAGAGCGGCCATCTGCTGAAAGATGTCGCGATTGTTTTCTTCGATGATCTCCGGGGCCACGGCAGCGTTCCGGTAGTCATGAAATAGGGAATAGACGATCTGGCCCTGACCGCATCCATGACATGGCTGCATGTCAAAAGTCCTGGCCTTGTGCACCCGACGTTCGGTGAGTATCCGTTCCTCCTGTTCATTGGCGATGCCGCGGCGCGGCCCAACACGGATCCATACCTGCCCACGGTAGCGTACAGGCGGCATGTCGGACGGCTGCACCTCCACCACGGCGATGTCTCCCTCGGGGAAAGATCGCTTTTGAACAGTGAGAGACGGCAAAGGCACGATCTGACCGGAGTCACGATAACTGGCAAGATTCTTGAGAAGTTGATCCGTGATTTCGATACCCGCGATTTTTCCGGTTTTGTCATCTGCACCAATAAACAGATACCCCGGCTTATTGTGGCCCGGCATGTCATTGGCAAAGGCGCAGATGGCTTGACAGAATTTGTCCGTTTTATTCGTGGAAAGAGTCCTCTCCACATTGTCAGCCTCTATATCTTCGAGAAGAGTTCTGATCTCATCGTCTGTCAACATGGATTGCCCCCTTTTACAAGTAAATCTTCCAGCTTGTAGTTGACGCTGGTCACACCAAAATCGGGTTCACGCGTGAAGGGCTGACGTATATAACAAGGCGTCGGCCGGTCGCCGCCTGCCTGACCGGCAGACAGGTCAACTTCTACAATGGCAAGTATGTACTGTTCAGGTTTGTTCAGGGCCGTGAGAATCTCATTCTTGGTGATCGTAACTGTTTGGGCACCCTTGATACGTCCTTTGACTTCGATAAAGCGAAGGCCACCCGCCTGCCTGTGCGTGTCCGCACGCAGACAGGGATTGTCGGGGTTACGCGATTCGATGTCATAACCGCACTTGTCTGCGGAAACATCGCGAGGCTCAAAACCAAGTTCACGTTCGGCAGCCATCACGGCCGCCGTAGCCGCCTGCTCCACCCGCCTGGTCTCACGGGCAAATGCAGCCGGTTCCGTCCCCGCATCCTCGAGACTGCCTGCCTGTGCGTCGCACGCAGACAGGCGGAGCAGACCTATGGGGATAATCATCGCGCCGCCAATGACATTAGGTGGAAGTGGTGAGACCTGGCGCTCCTGCCGGAGTTCTTCCATTCGCCTCTGAAGCCGGCTTGCAAGCTCGTCTGCCCGCTGACGAGCCTTGGCAGAGTTGATTCTGGCATTTATCCTGCCCGCCAGTTCCTGTTGCTTGAGTTGTTCGGCGCGGTGGTCCCAGTAGTTGATTTCCACCGTCAGCCGCTCTTTGACAGCGGCAATGGTCTTGTCAACCAATTCTTCTTTTCGCGACTTCACTTCCTCGAGATGCCGGGGGACCAGATGCTGAACGGCATAATCCATGGCAAGAGATTCGATATCACGTTGCAGCCAACCACTATCAGGCATCTGCTCGATCATTTTGCGCTCGGCGGCCGTTGACGGGCGATAATCAAGATAGGGTGCATATCCTGCGGCAAACACTTCCCCGCCTTTTGTGACCTCGACGAACTGAACCTGCCGGGAAACGATCCGGCGATTGCCGCTTCGGTCAGTCCGTGCATCCTGGATGGAATGCTCCAGATAAACCAGCGCGCGAATCTGATCTCCGGGATCGTTCTCGTCGATCAGGATTGCTCCCTGCTTCAGAAGATCGCGGTGACGTTCAAGGATAAGGTCCAATGTGGCATCCAGTAACGGGTGGCCGGGACAAACAAACTCGGCCATCGGCTTCCCGGGCACACTTATGAGTGATTTCTCGAAGGTAATCCGTTCATAACGTGTCAGGACCGGGTCACGCATGCCGATTGCGCGGTCACGATTCCGGACAACAGCCGGAACATGGGTGATCTCATATCGCTTTGGCTCACGCTCGCGTACCGCTCCGCCAAGACGCTTGAAAGCTTCAAGGAAAAATGATGCAATGAAGTGTGGCTGGAGTCTGCGGGCCTCTGCCCGTTCCATTTCCTCCCTGATTGCCTGAACGCGCGTGGCATCCATGGAATCATGTACCAGGGCATGCTCTTCGATGAGTTCCCGAAGTTTGTTTCTGTCAAGGGCGTTATCTACGACTTCGTTCAGTCGTGCCCGCACCTCCGGCCTGTCCCCATAACGGACTGCCTCAATGAGCAATTGCCTGAGAGGCTTGTCGTTAAAGGTGAGTTTGCCCAGAATATCGAACACTTTGCCGCCAAGGGCTTTACGTTCCTCATCCAGTTTCTCTAATAGTCGGCGATATACGTCACCCTCACGGGTTTCGGAGGCGACAAGATTCCAGCAATGACATACCTCCGTCTGGCCGATTCGATGGATGCGGCCGAAACGCTGTTCAAGCCGGTTGGGGTTCCAGGGCAAATCATAATTGACTATGAGATGTGCCCTTTGCAGGTTGATGCCTTCGCCGGCTGCATCTGTGGCAATGAGAACCTCGGTATCTTTGTCCTGAGTAAACAGTTGTTCTGCTTTGCGACGATCCTCCCGACCCATACCGCCGTGAATGGTTACTACTGCTTCCGTCCGGCCGACCAGGGAGCCGATTCGCTCCTGCAGGTAGTTCAGAGTATCGCGATGCTCCGTGAAAATAATCAGTTTGCGGCGGTGGCCGTGGGCGTCGAACATCTCGGCCTGATTTTGGAGCAGACGTGACAACTCATCCCATTTACGGTCGGAATTGGACTGCCGTACACGTAAGGCAAGCGTTTCAAGTTCCTGCAGGATGGCAATCTCCGCCTTCAGCTCGGCAATAGTCCGGGCCGCCGATGCCAGATCCACGACACGCTCTTCTGTTGCTTCGACCTCCTCATCCGGTGCGTCTTCCAGATCCTCCAGGTCATCAACCGTCAAGGTCGGAACTTCCTGCCGCCATTCGATACTGACTTCGGCGCCCCGCTTCAGGAGTTCTTCTTCCCGCAGGCGTTTCTCCAGGCGTTCCCGGCGGCGGCGAAGAGATTGATATATTGCTTCCGGTGAAGACGCCAGACGGCGTTGGAGAATGGTCAGGGCGAAGCCGACTGTGCCTTTGCGCCCGTCGTTTTCCAGCTTTTCGGCCCGATTGAATTCTTCCCGGACATAGTCGGTAACCTTTGCATAAAGCTCTGCTTCACCATCGGACAAACTGTACTCAACGGTATAGGCTTTACGTTCGGGGAAAAGAGGTCTGCCGTCGAATTTGAGTAATTCTTCCTTGACCATTCGCCGCATCAGATCGGAAACATTGACGGAATGAACACCGTCGCGGAATTTCCCTTCAAAACGGTCGCCATCCAGGAGAGCCATGAAAAGCTGAAAGTCTTCTTCCTTGCCGTTGTGCGGGGTGGCGGTCAACAAAAGGAAATGGCGGGTGAGTGTCGATAACAGTCGCCCAAGCTGATATCGCTTCGTCCGGCGAATTTCACCACCCCAGAAAGATGCGCTCATTTTGTGGGCCTCGTCGCAAACGACCAGATCCCAATCTGTTGCCCTGAGTTTTTCCCGGACATCTTCGTTGCGGCTGAGCTTGTCAAGGCGGCAAATGGCAAGAGGGTTTTCACTGAACCAATTGCCCGTTCTGGCAGCTTCATACTTGTCGTTGGTCATGATTTCGAAAGGCAGATGAAAGCGGCGGTACAACTCGTCCTGCCACTGCTCCACAAGATTGCCGGGACAAACGATCAGACATCGCTGCAAGTCGCCTCGCGCAATCAGCTCCTTTATGAGGAGTCCGGTCATGATGGTTTTCCCCGCTCCCGGATCGTCAGCCAGCAGAAACCGGAGCGGCTGCCTGGGAAGCATATCCTCGTAAACTGCGGTGATCTGGTGTGGCAGGGGATCAACCAGGGAAGTATGTACGGCGAGAAGTGGATCGAAAAGATACGCCAACCGAATCCGGTGGGCTTCAGAAGCAAGGCGGAACAAGTCCGGTTCACCGTCGAAACTCCATGGTTTACCGGACTCCAGTATCTCGAGATCAATCTCCCGGTCACGATAAATCAGTTCATTCCCCAGCTTGCCCCGGCTGTCCTTATAGGTGAGTTCAATGGCAACAGAACCAATCCAGTTGACATCCACAACTGTCACGAAGCCATCCGGAAGGATGCCTTTTACAACTGCTCCACGTTTAAGTTCTTCAAGACGTGCCATTATGCTTCTCGCTTTGACTGCATGGGTTACTCTTTTTCTGCCTTAGCACCGTGCGCACCGCCGCCACGCACCCACTCGTCCACTTCTTCCTTGCGAAATTTCCACAGGCGGCCCATCCGGTGTGCCGGCATCTGCTTTTCTGCGATCCACTTGTAAACCGTGTCCCGCTTGATACCGAGATAGGCCGCGATCTCATCCACGGATAGCCACCTGTCTGCGTGCGGCCACGCACAGGCAGATCGATCTTCCATCATTGTCTCCGGTCGCCTCGATTTCCGTTTCAATCTTGAAACGCGCTCATTCTGTCTGTTGAAGGATCAATCCGCACCGGATGTACCTGACCGGCTTTCATCCGGACGAATCCACAAAAACTGGCTTAGATTATATGAAATCCAGCCCGTTTATCAACCGGTTTTTTTCCTGGTTTCTCTGGATGGGACCGAGCGTGAGGATGTCAGGTCCAGCGGAATCGCCTGATGGAACTATGAGAGTCTGCGGGATGTCCCCAAAAGTCCCTATGACAGAAACCGCTTGAGAGTGACCTGGATATTTCATATAAGATACAGGCAGCAAGCACCGGGTAGGCTGCTTGCCATACAATTACTGCCATTGGTCTGAAGATTCTTTCATAGAGCAACCATTTTTTGAGTCAACTCCTCAATTTTTCTAATTTTTTTT
>PQXD01000002.1:99834-110130 GCA_003194485.1 Deltaproteobacteria bacterium | reverse complement strand
CTGGCTATGGTGGTATTTTTACCCATAGCTTGAGAAAAGACGATCACAGCTTGCCTCTGAAGGCTCAAAAGAGCCTCCTGTGCTGCGTCACAAAATTCGCCTGCGCTTATATGAAATATCCAGAGAGTGACGGGGCCGCTTGATTATTTCCAGCCGCCCTGGTGACGTGCCCCTGAAGGGGAGATGAATGCAAGATCTCGTTGCCCCGCTCAGGGGATTGAGACCCGTCCTCCATTAAAAAAACCAACTCGTCCCGATTAAAAACATGACCGTGTTTGCGCCGTGGTTCGGATGTTCAATATGGGCATTAGACAGGTGAAGTCCACGCACCTCCATGGTCATGGATACGTCATCGCGGAAAAAATAATGCGCACCGAATCCTATCTGGATATTGAATTCAAATGTCGTACTCAGGTCGCCTTCGCGGATGTCGGTAGCTGAGAGCCCTACGGCTCCACCCACATACGGTACCCATGGACTGTTGGTGATAAAATTGTATCGCGGACCGACTGAACCTCCAACCACGTATCTTCCATGGGGATCAAACTGACCCCCTGCGAAAAGATTGCTCCTGACCTCGAAGTTGCCTTGATACCAATTGCCCTCGGCTAACAGATCGCTTAAAATCCAACCATAATGACCGAACGCAAGGGCCAGATCGTGCGATTTATCACTTCCGAAAATTTTCAGGCCCAAGCCCGGTCCCAATGCAAACCCCAAATCCCTGGTGCCCTTGCGGAATCCGCTGCCGCTGCCGTTTTTCCAGATAGCAGAAGATCCGGTTTGAGGCCCCACCTCCGCTGCTTGCGGGGTCTCGGCCCAGACCGACGAACTGAATGCAACGAAAAAAGCAAAAAGTAGAGTAAGTAAAAAAAAGCGCCAATCAGTACTATTCTTCATAGTCACACTCCAGATAAATAGCAGTGCCTCAGACCTATTTCTTTAGATTTATTCAAACACGATATTAGCTTTCGGCACGGCTTTTTACAAATATTTTTCAACATAATCGAAATACGCCTTAAGTACCGCATCCGGGTCCTCTAATGGCGGATAATGACCTACCGGCGAAGCAAGCTCTATGAGTGATGAATGTGGTAATAATCTGCGCCATTGCTTATTGGTGGCCTTGCCGGTAAATTCATCTGAAATGCTATTTATCAGGCACAGTGGTACAGTGGTTTTTTGAAGCGCATTTACCCATCGGCCTCTTTTATGAATTCGTTCATTTAAGTACTGGATAACCTCAGGAACCCGCCGTTGGCCGTCATTATAGGTAAGCAACTCCCAGAATTCTTTCATTTCCTGTGATGATGGTCGTGTTTCAGGGCCAAATGTATTGGAAAAATTACGTTTAAAAATTACATACGGGGTAGGAAAATTCCTGGCAACGACCCTTCCTGCGGAAGTAAGAAGAAACTTCTGCATTGGGGTCGTTTTGGCTGTTTCCGGGAATATTCCGCCGTCTATGAAGCACACGGAGCGAAGACAGATTTTTGGGCTGCCCTCATTAAAGCGGGCGAGCAACTCCTGAGCCACCAGACTTCCATAAGCATGGGCCAGGACGTGTGTTTCTTTGATTTTTAACTTACTTAGCAGTTCCTCAACAACGTCGGTCAAATAAGTGATGGAATAATCCCCATCCGGCGGTTTGTCCGAGAATCCCGACCCCAACAGATCCGGAGCCACCACCCTGAAATGCCCGGTCAATTCGGGCCACATCCGGTGCCATCCCCATGATGCAGTAGGGTAAGCATGGAGCAATAATAACTCCGGCCCTTTACCTTCGACAACATAAAATATTTGATGTGATTTGATGGTAACAAATCGGCCTTTTTCTTTCCATTCTTTTAATTTTATATCCGCGCAGTCCAATTCACAGGACAGTATTTTTGATTCGCTGGCACTCCCAATAATAAGCCTGTTTTTATACAATGCGGCCACGCTTGCTCCGGACAATTGCGCACCGGAACTACTGTAAATTTCCTGAAAATCATATCCTTCTTCATTGATCCTGATTTTCAAGACCTGTGAGGGAGATGTTGCCTGCGGATTCTTAAAATGTCTTGCAAGGGCAATCAAATTGGGCTGAACAGCAACCAGCAGGCTCCCATCTTGTAAAACTGTAATATTATCCAGGCCAACGCGGACAAAATGGGATTCCAGGAGATTCAAGCGGCCCGATGTGCGGTCTCTTTGGAAGACATCTATATTTCCTGCCAGGGTCTCTGATACATAAACGGATTTTCCGTCGTTACTGAGATTGATACCGTTCGGGAAGGACAGATCTTCAGCAACAATTTGAAAGTCCGAGCCGTCATAATAGACTACGCGACCTTTGCGTAATTGAAGCAAGGCATCGATTTTTAGTCCTATACCATTATAAGGCCTGTTAATATCCGTCAGGTAAAACTGTCTTGGCCCCACAGCAACCAGATCGTTGGGCCACTTGGTCGATCCGCTCTCAATGGTTTCAAGGTGTTGCAACCGATCGTTTGGCTGAATCGCAAACACTTCAATGGTTTGCCTGCCATCCTGCCGATGGTTGATTACAAAAAGCAGATTGTCCCCTTCATTGTCCTGATACAGGCTGAATCCATGGGGATGAAAATCTTCCGGCTTATCAGGACATATCAGTTTGGGGCCGGCCTGGGAGGCCTTTAGGTTCAGGCTGTATATTCCACCACGAACATGAGTGCCACGCGGTGCCCAACGGTCATAACTTATAAAATATAAGATCTCTTTTTTGCGGTCTATCTGCAGGTCTTCAGGGCCCGGCAGGTTGGCCAGGACGGAACAATTTGCATTGTTTAAATTTCCGATCTTCAGGAATGCGCCAAGGTGTGAAAGCCGGTAAAAGACAAAGACAGCGATTATTATGAGGATGGAAGAAGCCGCGATAGATATTTTTCTACCCATATTTTGCCACGCTTTCGTCAGACATAAAGTTCATGCGAGCGCCTCACCCATGAGATAAACCGCAATTTATCACGTCTCCATTAAAAGTGAAATGAGTATGCAGTGCGATCAGTACATAAATGCTCTTCTTTTTTAAACTCTCACGGAGCCACTTCTCTGAATATTTCATCAAAAGAAATTGATTTTAAGCAATGCATGCCGGAACATGAGATTTAGGATCATGTTTGCCTTGTAGTAACCGAATTATTTGTAATTTTTGTATACGCCAAGCATGGGTGTGAACTATGGGGTGACCCGTCTTCGCCAAGGCTATGGCGTGTCAGGAAGTCCTCTGTATATGAACCCCGTTCCATTTTCAGGACTTTTTCGGCGTAATCATTTATAATATCATCCAATAATGGACTTTACCGAGTTTCTGTCAAGATGCCTGGTCCTGGACCTGGAAACCAGGGGCAGGGAGAAGATCTTTCGCATCGGGGCACTCAAACAGGACCTGGTCTTCCAGCGCAAGGGACGCTTTGATCTCAGGGATACCCTTGACGAACTGGACCGTTTCGCGGACGGGCTGGATTTCATCCTCGGCCACAATCTGCTCGGCCATGATTTACCTGTCCTGAGGACACTCGCCCCCAACCTCCGCCTGCTCCAAAGGCCGGTTGTGGACACCCTGTATCTGTCTCCCATCGCATTTCCGGAGAATCCCTACCACCGTCTGGTAAAGGACTACAGGCTGGTCCACGATTCAGTGAACGATCCGGTCGCTGATGCACGTCTCGCGGCCTCGCTGTTTCATGACCAGTGGGATACCTTTACAGGCCTCCTGGCGCGTCATCCGGAGGCCGTTGCATTCTATCGCTACTGCTTTGAGAAAACGGGTGGCCAGGGGCTGCGTGGTGACGGCCTGGCAGCGGCTTTAAACGCCCTTGGGGCCGGATCCATCTCTGACGACACGGCCCTTGAGGCCTTTATCAAGGGCGTGGGGGATCGGGCGTGCCGAACCGCCGTTCTCAGGAAAGCACCCCACTGGCTGGAGGATCCCGTGAGACGTCCGGCTCTTGCCTATTGCCTGGCCTGGCTGCAGGTGGCAGGGCACAACTCAGTGCTGCCCCCCTGGGTGCGCCATCGCTTCCCGGACGTAGTATCCATCCTGCATGGGCTTCGGGACGTGCCGTGTGATGAGCCTGCCTGCAGCTACTGCCGGATCACCCATGACGCCACTGAACAGCTCAGGCGCTTTTTCGGCTTTTCCGGGTTCCGTCCGGACCCCAGGGGCCCTGACGGCTCAGGTCTCCAGGAGGTCATTGTTCGCCATGGCATGAGCGACCGGCCGCATCTCGCCATCCTGCCCACCGGGACCGGGAAATCCCTGTGTTATCAACTCCCGGCCCTGGTCCGTAACTTCCGGAGGGGCGTGCTGACCTGCGTAATATCCCCATTGCAGGCATTGATGAAGGATCAGGTGGACAGTCTGGTTGCAAGGACCGGCACCCCCTTTGCAGCGGCCCTCTATGGTATGCTGACCCTGCCTGAGCGCGGCGAGGTGCTGGAGCGGGTACGGCTGGGGGATGTTGCCATCCTTTATGTCTCGCCCGAGCAGTTGCGTAACCGTTCATTCCGGGATGCCATCAGCCAGCGGGAGATCAGCTGCTGGGTATTCGACGAGGTCCATTGCCTGTCCAAGTGGGGTCACGACTTCCGTCCTGATTACCTCTATGCCGCGCGCTTCATCCGTGAGTTCTCCAGCCGGCAGCATACACCCGTGCCGCCTGTGGCCTGCTTCACAGCCACTGCAAAGCCGGATGTCCTTGAGGAGATTATCGAGCACTTCCGAAGGGAACTGGGCCAGGAGCTGGTGGTCTTCAAGGCCGGCGTGCGGCGCGAAAACCTCCACTTTGAGGTACAGATGCTGACCAGGCCGGAAAAGCAGTCCCGGATCCACCGGATCCTCTCCGAACGTCTTCCCGGGCCGGACATGGGAAGCGCCGTGGTCTATACCGCCACACGCAAGCAGGCGGAAGAGACGGCACAGTTTCTGCAGAGACACGGCTGGCAGGCAGAGGCCTTTCATGCCGGGCTCAAGCCGCCTGAGAAGCGCCGGATCCAGGAGGCATTTATCAATGGCGAAAGCCGGATCATCTGTGCGACCAATGCCTTTGGCATGGGCATTGACAAGGAGGATGTGCGCCTTGTAATCCATGCCAACATCCCGGGCTCTCTGGAAAACTATCTCCAGGAGGCAGGCCGTGCCGGGCGGGATCGGGCAGAGGCTGAGTGCATATTGCTCTACGACGAACAGGATATCGAGACCCAGTTCCGCCTGAGCGCCCTGTCCAAGCTGAGCCAGCGGGACATCTCCCAGATACTTCGCGGGCTGCGTCGTGCCAGGCGCAACGAGGCCGGGGAGGTGATCATCACTGCCGGGGAATTGCTCCGTGATGAGGAGGTAGAGACCGTTATCGACAGCAGCGATCCCCGGGCGGATACCAGGGTGCGGACCGCTGTCGCCTGGCTGGAGCGGGCCGGATTCCTGGAGCGCAATCAGAACAACACCCGTGTGTTCCAGGGCCGTCCCCTGGTGCGCACGATGGATGAGGCCCGTGCCAGACTCAAGCGTCTCAATCTGCCGGAGAAGACGCACAGGCGCTGGCTGGCCGTCCTTGAGACCCTGATGAATATCGATGGCAACGAGGGTATCAGTGCCGACGAACTGGCAGAGTTCCCGGAGTTCAGAGGGCCTCAAAGGACCTCTTCTTCCCGGACGGCCTTCGTGGAGACAGATACGCACCGGGTCTTGAGGACGCTTAACGAAATGACAGAGGCCGGGCTCATCAAAAAGGCCCTGTTATTGTCCGCCTTTGTGCGCCACAAGGTATCGAACCATTCCCGCCTGGTATTTGATAAAGTATGCAGGCTTGAGACAGCCATGCTGGATGTGATGCAGGAGGCAGAGCCCGATCCGGAGGGCTGGCAGCTGTTATCCCTGCGCCGCCTGAACCAGTGCCTCATTGATCTGGGTCACGAGAGTTCGCCGGAGATCCTGCGCAATCTCTTAAGGAGCCTGGCCATGGATGGCAGGGGTCTTGCCGGACGGCGCGGCAGCCTGGATCTGAGATACGTCTCCTGCGACTATTACCGCTGCAAGCTGCAGCGGGACTGGGATGCCCTTAAAAAGACGGCGGAAAGGCGGCGTGCAGTGGCCGGGGTGGCACTTGAGACCATGCTCGGGAAGATCCCGCAGGACGCCCCTCCCTCTGCCGGGCTGCTCGTCGAGTTCTCCATGGAGGAGATCGGCAGGGCACTCGGTTCCCACATGTTCCTTTCCTCCGAGGTCAAGGATCCCCTGGCCGCCATTGACCGGGCGCTCATGTTCCTGCACGAACAGGATGTGATCGTCCTGCAGCAGGGTCTTGCCGTCTTCCGCCAGGCCATGACCATACGCATCCTCCCGCAGGCCAAGAGACGGCGTTACAGCAAGGGGGACTACAGTCCTCTTGAATACCACTACCGGGAGCGTATCTTCCAGGTACACGTGATGAACGAGTATGCCCGCCTCGGTGCGGAGAGGATCACGCAGGCCCTTGGTCTGGTTGCTGCATATTTTTCCCTTGGGAGAAAGGCCTTTGTGCGGCGTTATTTTGCCGGATGCAGGGAGATGATCGAAAGGGCCACGAGCCGGGAGTCCTACCGGCGCATCGTAGAGGACCTTGCCAACCCCGTGCAGATCGCGCTTGTTGCCGCACCGGAGGAGCAGAACATGCTCGTTTTAGCGGGTCCGGGTTCGGGAAAGACCCGCGTGGTGGCCCACCGCTGTGCATACCTTCTCCGTGTAAGGAGGGTCCCGGCACGCAGCATCCTCATGCTCTGTTTCAACCGCAATGCCGCTACCACCCTGCGCCGGCGCCTGTGGGACCTGGTGGGGCCGGATGCAAAAGGAGTGACAATCCAGACCTATCATGGTCTGGCCATGCGCCTTACAGGCACCTCATTTGCAGAACGCGCCGAAAGGAGTGAGGGCGGGGTCATAGACTTTGACAGGCTGATCCATGACGCCATCCGCCTGCTGAATAAAGGGGTTGAGCTCCCCGGCCTGGAGGGAGACAGGCTCAGGGAGCGCCTGCTCGCAGGCTACAGTCATATCCTGGTAGACGAATACCAGGATATCGACAGCGACCAGTACGAGCTGGTCTCTGCCATAGCGGGCCGGACCCGGTCAGACCCCGACACTAAGCTCACCATCCTGGCAGTAGGGGATGATGACCAGAATATCTATACCTTTCGCGGTGCGAATGTGGAGTTCATCCGGAGGGTCCGGGAAGACTATCAGGCCCGGCCGTATTACATGGTGGAAAATTACCGCTCCAGCCGCCACATCATAGATGCAGCCAACGACCTCATTCGTCATAATCTTGATCGCATGAAGACAGGACAGCCCATCCGGATCAACAAGGAAAGGGAGGATGCTCCGCCAGGCGGGGCCTGGACCCGTCTCGATCCGTTGGCACGGGGGCGTGTTCAGGTCCTGGAGGTGGCCGATACGGCCCATCAGGCCGAGGCGCTGGTGGAGGAAATGCAGCGCCTCGGCCGGATATCGCCCGGCCTGCAGTGGTCCGACTGCGCGGTCCTGGCCCGCACCAGGGACGAGCTGTCCCCGATACATGCCCTGTGCGAGCACCGCGGCATCCCCGTGAGCCGGAGTCCCGGCCCTGACAAGGTCCTGCCCCTCTATCGCATCCGTGAGGTCGTACAGTTCCTCGATGCGCTCAAGGCGCGCCGGGACGAGCTGTTGAGCGCCGCGGACCTTGTGGAGATCCTGGAGGCTCTTGCATCAGACCATGGGGGATCCCCGTGGTGGGACCTGGTTCGCGGAGTAATCGAAGAGTGGCGGGAGGAGACCGGCAATGAGGAGCTTGCAGCCGGCCACGCAGTGGATTTTTTCTTCGAGACGCTTGCTGAGCAACGCCGTGAGCATGTCATAGGGAAGGGGGTCTTTCTCAACACTGTCCATGCCGCAAAGGGCATGGAATTCCCCCATGTCTTCATTCCGGGCGGAGGCTGGCTCAGGGGCCGGTCCCTGAAAGAACGGGAAGAAGAGCGCAGGCTTTACTATGTTGCCGTGACGCGGGCCTGCGAGACACTCTGCCTCTTTGAAAGGAGGGATGTCCCCAATCCGTATACAGGCCTCCTGGATGGCGATTACCTGCTGAGGCGTATGCCGCCTGTTACGAGGTCCGTACCCAGAGAGGTCCTGGAACGGCGTTACTCTATCCTTGGCATGAAGGACCTGTTTCTCGACTTTGCAGGCCGCCGGACTCCGGACGACCCCGTTCACCGGGCACTTGCCTCCCTGCACCCTGGAGACCTGCTCTGCGCCCGTGTAAAAGCTGAAACGGTGGGGCTCTATGATGGAAAGGGGAGGCGTGTCGCTGTCCTGTCCAGGAGTGCCCAGGCGGACTGGCGCGACCGCCTGGAGGCAATCGAATCCATCCGGGTCTTGGCAATGGTGCAAAGGCGGGCGGCGGACTGCGCACCGGACTTCCGGAAGCGATGCAGGTGCGGGTGCTGGGAAGTGCCCCTGGCAGAGGCCGTGTTCCATGGGTGATAACAGTATGCATCCGTTAATAGAATGGTAGATTTCTATCCGGCAGTTGCCGCAATTTCCTTCCTTGCAGGACTGGTACAGGGGCTTACCGGCTTCGGCTCGGCCCTGTTGGCCATGCCCCTGTTCCTGTTGTTCCTGGATGCCAGGACTGCGGTTCCCCTCAGCATTCTTAACGGCCTGATTATCACCATCTATCTCTGTCTGCAGCTCAAGCAGCATCTGGACTGGGGCAAAATCTTTCCTCTTCTGCTGGGCTGTCTGCCTGGAATCATGGCAGGGGTATATTTCCTTAAGAGAGCGGACAATACCTGGATAAAAATCCTCCTCGGGATACTGCTTGTTGGCTATGCCTCATTCAGCCTCAGATTCAAGCCGAGGGCAATAAGGATTCCGTCCTTCGGTCCATACGCGGCCGGGTTTGCCACAGGGGTCATAGGCGCGGCCTTCAGTGCCGGCGGTCCGCCGGCAATTATCTACACCATGCTGACCGGATGGTCCAAGGACAGCATCAAGGCCACCCTCTCCGGCCTCTTTCTTCTTACCGGGCTTCTCATTGCCTGTGCACACTGGATTTCCGGGCTGACCAACGCTCTGGTATTGCGATACCTGTCAGTCAGCGCCCTGCCTGTCATAAGCGGGGTATGGCTCGGCTCACGCATCTATTCCAGGGCATCCCTGGAATTGTATATCCGGCTCATACTGATCCTGCTCATTGGCATGGGAGCGCTTATGATCGCCTCTGCGATGGGCTTTCGTGTCTGAAGCACGCAGGGAAATGCGTCCCATAGACATACTCTTAGTGATATTTGAAATGCCTCTTAAAACTTACCTGGAACCGGCACCGTACGGACCTGCATGCAGGAAACCCTGCAAAAGGCAAGCCGCTCCTGCGGCAGGGCACGGATGGCAACTTCCACAGTGGACCACGGGTTCACCGAATATTTACATTGGGTATTTGGATCGATTGTCCCCAGTCTTTTGATGAGTCGCGACTTATCTATTGTTCGTATCTGGTCTGTAACTATTTGACCCTTTTTCTTTTTGAATCCCTTGGGGTTTTATTCCCTGTCGCTTGCGGCAGGGTAGTTTATTGAATATACCTGGTAAGCTCCTGAAAATAACTGTCTGCATCTATTACTCCGTATTCTTATGAACTGAAATGATTCAGGAGTTGCTTGAATCGCTCGTAAACATCCCTTCTGTGCCCAATATAATAGATCTCAATGCGCTGTTTCTCTTCAGCTAATTTGTAAATGATCCTGTATTTTTTGGGCTTAAACGACTTGAACCCGGATAATTCCCCTTGCAGGTCAGTTCCGGAATGGGGGGAGTTACAGATCTGTTTTACAGCCTTTTTAATGAGTCTTTTGCTATCAGGATGAAGTTTAGTCAAGGCCTTGCTGGCTTCAGGGGTCAATCTGATTTTCCACTGGATCATTCCGGAAAGACCTCATCATAATCAACCCACATTCCCTTATCAGCTTCTTGAATCGATTTTCGTATGGACTTCATTGCCTTTTCATCGGAAAGAATTTCTAATGTTTCCAGCAGTCCCTCAAATCTGTCCATACTGATAAGTACCGCTTCGGGTATCCCATTTTTTGTGATAACTATAGCATCGTCAGAATCTTTGATTTTTCTGACCATATCCAAGAAAATGGTTTTTGCCTTTGTAACAGGAACATAATTCTTAATCGGTTGCACGGGAAACCCCCCCTTTTTTTTCGTAAATAGTTATTATAGCGACCATAATTATGTATGTCAATAGTGAGATAGAGGAC
>PQXD01000002.1:82415-99609 GCA_003194485.1 Deltaproteobacteria bacterium | reverse complement strand
ACGCTGTTTCGGAATGGAAGAACAGGCTCTCCCAACTCCCATAGACTTTTTGAGCTGAGTTAAGAGAAAAAGGGCCGCAGCCGGCCGCTTTCAGCACAGATTACCCCATTTGGCCGGTTTGGCGCCTTTTTCAGTGAAGGGTTATGGTTGGTTCTTCGTATCCACCAGGCCAGCCGCCCTGGTGACGTGCCTCTGAAGAGGAGAACGCGGTTATGTAGGCAGCTTTAAATTATTTAAGAAGAGTCTTTTCAAATATTCTTTCCGTCTTTTTAGCTGTAGTCTCAGCACGGCTGGCTGCTTCACTGGCCCTGTTTGTAGCTGCATCCGCCCGATCGGCTGCCGCTGCCGCTGCCGCTGCCGCCTCTTCAGCCTTTCGTGCGGCTGATTCCAGCCTGGAGGCCACATCTTCTAAACGCTTGGTGGCGGCCTCTGCCCTGGACGCTGCTGCTTTCGACTCTTCGGCAGCCTTTATGCCCTGATTTATCAGGGTCTTATCTTCTTTGCTGAGACCGCAGCCAGGCAGAGTGAACAGACTGAGTGCAAGCAGTAAACTCAGGACCGGCTTCAGAATCGCCCATCGTTTTTCACGAATTTGGTGTATCATGGCTCCTCCTCGCAAGATGGTATAAATTGTGTTTTGCAGGTGGATAACTATCTACATTTTACAGTTTTTACAGTGTAATCAGCTACCTAAATGGAAAATTACCTGCCAAGAGAGCGAGCTTTCCAAACAGATAAAATATATTAAAAATAAACAGGACGTCTTGTCAACAGGCAAGCATACAAGCATATAATAAATCTGTATGGCAGAAGATTTTTATAATGAAATTTTTACCGGGATGTGGGAATTTCCTGTAGTGAAAATTACAGATACCAGATAGGGTCGCAGAAATATGATGTATGAAGGCTTATTTAAGCCTCTTGCCGCGCTGGCTTTTTTCCTGGCAGGTTTTTTGGTTCTTGGAACCGGATACGCCCATGGCAAGGAAGCGCCTTCAAAATGTGTGGTAATCGACAAAGGGATCCACAGGTTGTTCCTTTACAGGGATGGCAAGGCCATAGGGAGTTATGCCGTGTCTATCGGCATAGATTCCGAGTCGCCCAAGCGCTGCAGGGGAGACAAATCAACTCCTGAGGGCTGTTATTATGTGACCTGCAAGAGATGTAAGAGCAGATTCTATAAGTTCCTTGGTCTTTCGTATCCCAATAGGATGGATGCCTGGTTGGGCCTGAGAAATGGGCTTATTTCATCAAGGGAGTATCTTTCGATTGCAGATGCCGTATCAGCAGATGGTTCTCCACCTGCCGGCACATCTCTCGGCAGCGGCATTGGCATACATGGTGGAGGGGTATACCGTAATAACGGGAAATACATGGTAAGGGACTGGACCAATGGCTGTATAGCTGTAAATAATCAGGATATGGATGCCATTTACTCTTTCTGTAATGTGGGTGATATGGTAATTATTTTAAACAGTAAGCACCAGTTTTTTGACATGATGCGTCCCTTTGGGACCAATCTGACCATAGACAAGACTTCAGGGCCAGGAGGAAAAGGTCAAGGATACCTCTCTGAACTCGAGTTTGTTACAGTTTTTGGTCAGGTCCTATTGAGGTTAAGAGAGGGGGCCGACTACAGCAGGTCCATTGAGATATTGCTCTTTGGAGATGGGGTTTCAAGGCCTCCCAGTTATATGGTTTTTGATCATAATGCCGACGGGAAATTGGGGTATGGAGATAAACAGACCGGATCATTGGGAACAGCAAAGAGAAAACAGGATTCCTACAACAGAATGCTTGCAGAATTGAAAAATGCCTTGAGAAAAGGACGCTTTTTGGCATGTCCTGAGAAATGACTCCTTTATCACAGATAGCCTGGCCGATTGGGGCCTATCTTCTGGGGTCAATACCATTTGGCCTGCTCTTGGCCCGTTGCAAAGGCATAGATCTTCGAAGGCATGGCAGCGGGAACATAGGGGCTACAAATGTGGCCAGGGTAATGGGTAATGGCTGGTGGTGGGGGCTTATTACACTTACTGCGGATCTCTCTAAGGGCTTCCTGCCGGTCTTTGGTTGCAAGCTGGCAATGGCCGGAGCGACTGATCCTGATTTCTGGATTGCATGTACAGGGCTCGGCGCCGTTCTGGGCCACTGCTATTCAATATTTCTCGGATTTAGAGGAGGGAAAGGCGTTGCCACCGCGGCAGGAGTGTTCATGGCGGTCTGTCCTTTTGCTGCAGGCATCGCCGCGGTCGCCTTTTTGATAGCTCTGAAGAAGTGGGGTTATGTGTCGGCGGGATCCCTTGCAGCAACTGCACTTATGCCTGTTTTAATGTACTTTTTCTGCCCGGTACCTGAATTTGAGTTCATGGCGTGGGTAACTGCCTGTATCATCTGGATAAGGCACAGAGATAACATCAAGAGACTGATGAACGGGGAAGAAAAGAGTTGGAAAAAGGACAACCCTTTACCAGATTTTTGATAGGGTTTTGCTCGTGCAGTCATATTGCCAAACCCAAGGACTTGATCTTTCTGTGAAGGTGCCTTCTTTCAATACCAATAGCCTGGGCGGTTTTCTTGACATTACCCTGGTGTTCGGCGAGTTTTTTTTCAAGATACTCCCGTTCAAACAAGGCCTTTGCCTCCCTGAAGTCCTGGCAGCTCAACCAGGCTGGTTCGGGAATCGAGATATTGATCTGTGACCCGGAAGCAGATCCAAGGCCCTGCCTGAAAGGAGGAGGAAGATCGTCTATAGTGATCTCTGGTCCTTTGGTCAGAATTACAAGCCTTTCTATCATATTCCGTAATTCTCTCACATTTCCTGGCCAGTCGTATGTCATAAATGCCTTGATTACTTCCTGGCTCACCCTTTTTTTTGGACCATGAGTGGTGTTTCCGGTAAATTCGCTCAGGAAGCCTTCTGTAAGAAGAGAGATGTCATCTTTGCGTTCCCTGAGGGGCGAGACCTCTATAGGTATCACGTTTAACCTGTAGTAAAGGTCTTCCCGGAAACGCCCTTCCTTTATCTCATTTTCAAGGTCTTTGTTCGTAGCTGCTATGATGCGCGTGTCTATCGTTATGGTCTTGCTCCCTCCAATCCGCTCGAATCTTTGTTCCTGGAGTATTCTCAGGATCTTTGCCTGGGTCTTGAGGCTCATATCCGTGATTTCATCCAGAAACAGGGTCCCTTCATTTGCAAGGTCAAATTTTCCCCTCTTCATGGTGATTGCACCGGTGAATGCACCTTTCTCATGCCCAAACAGTTCGCTCTCAATGAGTTCTTCAGGTATTGCAGCGCAGTTGATTTCTATGAGTGGTTTCCGGTTCCGTTTGCTCAGACAATGGATCGTCTGGGCCACGAGTTCCTTGCCCGTTCCGTTTTCCCCCTGGATCAGCACCCACGCATCAGTAGGGGCAACGATGGCTATTTGTTCCTTGAGTCTTTTCATGACAGGGCTCTCGCCGATGAGTTCCTGCCTTTCTCCGGTTTTTTGCCTCAAAAAGATGTTTTCTTCCCGGAGGTCATGATATTTGAGGGCATTCCGGATCGTGAGGAGCAAATGTTCATAGGAAAGAGGCTTCTCTATAAAGTCATAGGCCCCCAGCTTGGTGGCCTTTACAGCCGTTTCTATAGTTCCGTGACCGGACATGATTACTGCCGGGATAAACGGCCAATCGTTCTTTATTCGTTTCAATACTTCCAGGCCGTCCATACCCGGCATCCAGATGTCAAGCAAGACTATATCCGGAAGGTCCTCTTCCATAGTCCCGAGGGCCGTCTCTCCGTCCAGTGAGGTCCGCACGTCAAATCCCTCGTCTTCCAGTATATCCGTCACGGATTGAAGGATCGAACTTTCATCATCTACTACAAGTATCTTTTTCTTTACCATGGCAAAATCGGCGTTCTTTAGTAAATATCCGGTGAACCCGTTATATCCTGCCTTGAAGCGGTTACCTTTTTCCGGGTTTCAAGGCTCACTCATCGCAGACCGGAGAGGCAGTGCGATCCGGCCCGCTGCCCAAAACCCTGCAAAAGGCAAACCGCATTTCTAATTTCAAGTTTCTAATTTCACCGCATTATTTCAAGCGGTCCGATTGATTCCAGCCAACAGGGAAAAATAATACAAATCTCGTTCCATTGGGAATATTATTTTCCACCAGTATGCGTCCGTTATGGTCTGCCACAATAGAGTTTACAATAGCAAGTCCAAGGCCTGTCCCCCCTCTTTTTTTAGAAAAATATGGCTCGAAGAGCCTTGGGATATCCTCTGGAGGAATTCCTGGTCCGGTATCGGAAACACTGAGACATATTTCATTCACGGCGCTATTATAAGTTATTTGTATCTTTATTTCACCGCCATCAGGCATGGAGGCTACCGAGTTGTCCAGAAGGTTGATAAGGGCCCTCTTTATCTGGTCAGGGTCCAGCAAGGCCTCCGGCAAATCATCCTGCACTTCCAGCCTGAATTCAATTTTTGTATATCCGTCCCTGTAGATTGCAAGTGCCTCATCTGCCAAATCATCCAGCCTGGTTGGCCGGAGTCTGGGAGCCGGCATCCTGGCAAAGTTGGAAAATTCATCCACAAGGTGTTTAAGTTCTTTTGCCTGGCTTATGATGGTATTTGTACATTTGTCAAAAACAGCCCTGGCTTCGTCATCCAGCTTGTCAAGATATTTCTTGCGCAGCCTTTGTGCCGAGAGTTGTATGGGGGTCAAGGGATTCTTGACCTCATGCGCAATACGCCTGGCTACCTCGCGCCAGGCAGCCAGACGCTGAATCTTCTCCAGCTCCGTCAGGTCGTCAAAAACTATGACTACTCCGAGAGATCTCCCATCCCGGTCTCTCAATATGGTAAAGCTTGCCAGGAGAGACAAGGGCTTTTCTTTCACTTCCATGCGAATTTGACGTTGAATCATACCCTTTGGGGAGAGGCTGAGTTCCTGCCTGATTTCTTCAAATTCTGTGGCCTGATCCTCTGTCAGGAGCTGGAGATACGGCTTTCCTATGACCTGATCCGAGGACATATCCAGAATGCTCTCGGCTGATCTGTTCATGAGAGTGACGATACCCTGTCTGTCTATGGATATTACCCCTGCCGTTATGTTCTGCAGGATAATCTCGATATAGCGCCGGCGTTGTTCCAGTTCGCCATAGCTCTTTTGGAGTTGTCTCGATGTCTCTTCAGTCCTGCGTCTGGCCTCCTTAAGGTCCTGGGTCATGACATTAAATGCCCGCACCAGAGAATTCAGCTCATCCTTGCCCCGGGCCTCAAGGCTGAAGTCCAGGTCTCCCAGTGCTACACGGTGAGTGGCCTCGGCAAGCACCTGAACAGGCTCTGTAATACTTTTGGCAAGCCTGAATCCAAACCATATGGAAACAAAAATGATCAGGAATGTAATAAGGAAAAGAGTGATAAGCAGAGAACCCTTAATCGGGTTCTGGAACAATCGCAACTGGCGGTAGTCCTCATAACCCGAGCGGATACCATCGAGCAGGCGGCTCATATCCTGGGGCATCAGGTGGCCCAAGGCCAATACGGCCTGGATACCGCCATCTGTATTTCTCAGAGGACTCAAGACCCGGATTAGTTCACCGCCTTCCAAGTTAACACTGTATACCAGTGAATCCTTGCCTTCAAAGATCCGGTCCAGCACAGATGGGGGAATGCACGGCGGCTCATCCACAAGGGGAAGCCATATCTTGACCAAAAGCTCCTTGTGCGTTGGGTTTATCACCTCTATGGAACTGAAAGGGATTATACTGCTGAAAACATGGGTGCCAGGTAATAGCGGCGTTGGATTTACCAGCTGTTCTATGCATACACTGTCTATTGAATTGTCTTCTTTAACACATTTCAGGCTCAGGACCTTGCACATTTTTTGAGACATGTGCTGCAATTCGGTAACCCGGCCGTCATAGTATACCCTTCCTATTGTCATGGCATTATCAAGGGATCTTTCCACCTTTATATTGAACCAGTAACCGATGCTGGTCCTTAGAAACTGAAAGGAGACCATAAAGAGTAGTATTGTAGGGATAAGTGATAAAGAGACAAAGGCTATTACGAGTTTGGTCCTGAGCTTAGCTCCCAGTATGTTTTTTCTGTCTTCGAATATCAGTTTGACTAAATTACGTAATACGAGAAAACCCAGAAGCAGGATGAGAAGAATATTAAGGTTAATTACTGCGAATATGAGTACACTGCTGCCTGTCAATAGCGGACTGGAACCGGAGATCAGATGGTACTCGGTCAGGGACAGCAGGATAATCAAACCCCCTGCTGCTATCATAATGATTCGTTCGAGCCTTCGCTTTCTGGCTTCGCTAGTAGTTAAAGCGGATTTCATACCATTTAGTCCGGTAACCCCACGAGGAAAACAGGTCCAAAAGACCTCTGAAGGGTAAAGACGATACCGCTTTTTCCGTCTTCGCCCGTACCCGCATAATATATGTCTTTCCCCTGGGCAGTTCTGATAAAGATATTATAGAAACGTCGTTAATCTCAAAAGCAAGCGATTTTGCTTCTTCTAAGGTCCTTACACTGACTACTCTGGGGGAGTCCGGACCAAATGAAACCCTGTACTCCCCTTTGAGATTGTCATAGGAAAGCGTCCTGGATATGGAGACCCGGGAAAGCCTTTTTTTTAACAGAAAACGTGGTGCCTGTAACTCTACTTCATAAATATAACGTACTATAACCCCACTTTCTAACGCGATTTGCACGTACGGAGGACACCCGTTTTTGAGGGAAAAGTAGGCCAGGAGCCTGTCCCTGGAGTTTGATACCGTAAAGTCATAGATTTCCGGGCCGGGTCGATCCTCCGCCAATGACACGGTATTTTTAATCCTTGGCAGTAAAGAACAGGGTGTCAAGATAAAAACAGAAAGGATGAAAAAGGTTATAAGAGGGATGGATTTTGACGAGGTCACTCGTTGAACCTTAGGCAGAATCCCTGAGAAGTAACAGATATAGTGATCCAGGTGTCTTCAGCCTTCCCGCAAGGTATCCGGCCTTGTCACCTTCTCCACAATAGAGATCCAGTCTATGCGGTCCCTTGATGGCATTGCCCGTATCCTGGTTGCACACAAAGCCCTGGAATGTACCACCGGCATCTTCGTGGATCAATCGGCTTACAGGCATTGGCGCCTGCAAAAAGCACAGTGCACCAGGCGGATATATCTCGTGGTCAAGGGCCACGGATCTCATAGGTGTCAGTACCTTTCCCAGCCTTCCTATCGGCCCTTCTTTTTCCCATCTGAAGAAAATGTATCTGGGATTGGCGGCAAGGGCCTCTCTGAATTTATCCGGATTTTTCTGTGCCCAAGAGCGGATATCCTGCCAGTCTGCCTGATCCTTATCCAGCAGTCCCTTGTCTATCAGCCATCGGCCAATACTATGGTAGGGGTGACCGTTACTGGAAGCATAATGGATGTATCTCCTGGTTTCATCCTGGAACCGGAGCGTCCCTGAACCCTGTATATGGAGCATGAGCCCATCCAGTGGAGACCGCAGCCATGCAAGGACACCGGTGCACCCGAGCTTCTTGCCTTCGTCAATGCCGGCCCGCGTGTAATACGGGACCAGGCTCTGTCCGGATACCCTTCCATAAAGGGTCTTGCGTGGAAGGGCGGAGTCAAAATCATGCAATGCTATTCGAATGAGGTCCTGGGGGGTCTCATAAATGGGATAGGAGAATTCTTCATTCGCCTTCAGAGAAGCAGCCAGTTCAGGCTGGAAATATCCCGTCACAAGGACATATCCGGCAGGCACCTCTCCCTTTTCACGTCCGATTACCCTGTAAACCACAAACAGGCGACGGATTTCCCTCTGAAAATCATCCCGGTCAAGATTTCTATCCAGAAGCCCGGAAAAGGCCTTCAGCGTCTTTCTTAACATGCCTGCAGTTATGGATTCATTGCCCCAGGGTATCTGCTCCTCATCTTCGTATTTTTCCAGGTATTCGAGGCTGGCTGAAACGGCCTTTTTCAGTCCTTTTTTGCCATTGATGTCATTAAAGTCCGGAAGTTGTTCAGCAGGTACCTGTCTGACCAAAGATACAGGTGAAACGGGTAGCCAGAAGAGCCGATACAGGACAACCAGGCCTCCGATGATACCAATCAGCCCGATTAAAAATGTCAATAAGACAATGGTCCGGCTGGTTACCATGATTTATAGGCCTGTGGCCGCAACTTGCCTCTTTACCGCCTCTACGGATTTCTGTAAGGCTTTCTGTTCCTCACCCGCAAGGGGAAATTCCAGGATGCGTTCAACACCGTTTTCTCCGAGTACTACCGGCACACCCAGGAATACACCGCTAATGCCAAATTCTCCCTCGAGGTAGGCTGCACAGGGCACCACTCTTTTTTCGTCTTTGAGTATGGATTGAGCCATCTCCACCGCAGCAAGGCCGGGGGCGGAGAAGGCGCTTCCTGTCTTGAGATGCTGCACTATTTCTGCACCTCCGTATCGAGTGCGACGGACTATGCTTTCGATTTCTTCTTTGGATAAAAGCTCCTCTATAGGTACTCCTCCAACGCTGGCAAGCCTGACCAGAGGAAGCATATGATCGCCGTGCACGCCCATCACAAGGGCTGTCACATCTGAAGGAGCTACACCCAGGGCCTGAGCAATAAAAGTGCGGTACCTGGCAGAATCCAGAATACCCGCCATGCCCACGACCTGCTGTTTTGGAAATCCTGATACCTTAAAGACCGTATAGACCATGGCATCAATAGGATTCGTGACGACTACCAGGCATGCGTCGGGAGAATATCTGACGATTTCCTCAGTAACTATACGGATGATCCGGACATTTTCCGCTAAAAGGTCATCCCGGCTCATCCCCGGCTTGCGGGCAAGCCCGGCGGTAATGATGACCACGTCTGACTGGGCGGTATCTGCATAGTCATCTGTACCGATAATATTGCCTGCATATCCATATAACGGTGATGACTGGAAGAGATCCAGGGCCTTACCGTGGGGAAGGCCTTCCACTACATCCAACAGTACTATGGTATCTGCAATGGATCTGCTGACAGCCCATTGGGCAGCGGCTGTTCCCACTGCACCTGCACCTATGATACTTAGCTTCTTTTTCCGACTATTTTCTTTCATTGGAATATACTGTAAATATAGTAATGGTTCATTTACATCCCTGGATTCCTGCTTTCGCGGGAATGACTGGCACTTACATCCAAACGTCATTCCGGCGAAAGCCGGAATCCAGACATCTTACCCTAAGTTATTGAGAAATTACGCGTGGCTCACTGAACACATATAAATTTTGATAATTTATCACAGGATCCGGTCACCGGCAACGGAAAGGACGGGGTGATTGGTTACGAATCCCAGGGGAGATCACATGGAGATACTCAATGATCTCATCTCTGCCTTGACAGAGAATTGTAAAATTCAGGAAATCCATACCTGTATTCACTGGACAGCAGTAATCAGCAGAGGCTGCGGACTGTCTTCTACATTTCAGGATAGTCGCATTCCCCATGTACCGGTCAGAGATGCAGGCAAATTGACTCAAAAAACCGCACTGGAAGTGGTAGAATATGCCAGGTCAGACAATCTCCTGGAGGCATCTATCGGAATGGCGGCCCTGAACTCCTTGATAGAGATCGATGAAGAGAGTTGTGTTGAACTGAATGCCTTTGAAATACTGGCAGAAAAGGGAAGGGGTAAAAATGTATGTGTTGTGGGCCATTTCCCATTTATTCCCAGGCTGCGGAAATCGGCCGGCAGACTCTGGGTAATGGAAAAAAGACCGCAGGAAGGGGACCTTTCGGCAGAAGAGGCTAAAAATATACTGCCTCTGGCTGATGTTGTGGCTATTACCGGTACGTCATTTATCAATCATACAGTAGATGAATTATTAAATTTGTGCAGGAAGAGTTTCGTGGTGATGGTGGGAGCGACCTCGCCCCTGTCACCCGTACTTTTTGACTACGGAGTTGATATGATCGCCGGCTCAAAAGTGGTTGATCCGCAAAAGGCCATTCAGTGTATAAGCGAAGGTGCCACATTTAAACAGATTAAGGGCATAAAGCATCTGATTATGAAAAAATGATATGACTATTGAGTTAGCTCCGCATCATATGCTAATTGTAACGGATTATTGGATGATTATCCAATAATCAAAGATTATATATCGAAACGGAGCTAACTCAATAGTCATAAAAAATGAAGGAGAAAAGACTATGGAAGCAAAGGACGTACTGTATCTTGGGCTCGGAGCCGCCTTCTTAGCAAAGGACAAACTCAAGGAACGGCTCAAGGAACTGGAAAAGCGCGGAGAGATCAACAGGGAAGATGCCAAGAAGTTCATTCAAGATGCCAAGGACCGGGCCAAGAAGGAGCAGGAGGCCCTTGACTCGCGTATCCAGGAAAAACTCAAAGAGGTCATTCGTGAGATGGGCCTGGTCACCAAGGAGGATTTTGAAGAACTGAAAGCAATAATAAAAAAGGCCTGATGCTCAAAAACTATGCTCTGGGACGGGTGTGGAAGACATTTCGTTTTCTCCTCACCGTATTTGTTATCGTCCGCAGAAAGGAGCACTTCCTTCATATCCGTCCCCTGGGTCCAACCGCGTTCAAGCAGACTATCCTTGACCTGGGCGTAAGCTTTATCAAGCTGGCTCAGGTCCTGGCCACCAGGGCCGACTTCTTTACCGAGGAATATCTGAGCGAGCTTAAGACTATCCATGACGAGGTCGAGCCCATGGACCGGGCCGATTTTGAGATCATGTACAACAGGGCCTTTGGATCAGTCAGGCCGTTTCGCCATTTCGACCGCAGCCCTATAGCGAGTGCCTCCATAGGCCAGGTGCACAAGGCCGTACTGGATGACGGCACAGAGGTCGCAGTGAAAATACGCCGCCTGGATATTGAAAAGGCAGTCCTTGATGATATCAGGATCATTGGTATCTTCCTCAGGATCTTTCAGCCTTTCTTCAGCCGGCTCACAAAGAACTCCCTGGAGGCTGTACTCAATGAATTCGCCGACATGATCGTCAAAGAGGTGGATCTGTCCATCGAATTGGACAATCTCCGTAAATTCGGGGATACCTATCAACTGAGCGGCATCCGATATCCCAAGGTGTTTCCAAGCTATTGCAGCTGTGACGCCCTGGTCATGAGCTTTGAGACAGGGATGCGTATTGATGATAAAGAGGGCTTGGCCCGCTCCAACATCCCGTTTGCCCGTCTCATGGACAGGATGATCTCCTTCTATATGGAACAGATGCTGGTGTGCGGCTTTTTTCATGCAGATCCTCACCCAGGCAATTTCTTGGTCAGGGAAGACGGTACACTGATCGTCTTAGATTTCGGAATGGTCAAGCGATTGCCCAACTCCACCCGGGTCGCCATGATTGAGATGATCAAGGCCGCCAATGAACAAGACTTTGAGCTCTTTATCGTCTCATGCAAACGGCTGGGTGTGATTGCAGCCACGGCACGGGAGGACCAGATGCAGGAACTGGCGGAGCGCATGTTTGACATCTTTGGCAATGAAAACCTGAGTGCCACGACCATGCAGAACCTGGCCTTTGATGTCCTGGATTCCATGAGAGAGCTTCCCTTCAAAATTCCGCAGGAACTGGTCTATGTCATGCGGGCCAGCTCCCTTGTCGAGGGGCTGGGAACCAGCTTCATCGAGAACTTTAACGGCATCAAAGACATCCTGCCGGTCCTCATAAAAAACATCAACAGGGCCCTGGGCGCGGAAGCCAGATTTCTTCCCACACTAAAAAGTGAACTCATGTCCTTGCCGTTGACCATACGGCGGCTAAAGATAATTATCACGCATCTGAGTGAAGATAACCTGCACATAAAGCTGTCCGGGGAGACCCTGGAAATCCTGGGAGAATGCATACGTGGCTACCTGAAATCCATAAGCGTGGGGATAGTTCTGATTACAGCGGCGTTTTTCATGCAGCACCTGAGCTTTTCCCACCACCAGGAAGTTGCTGCCATCCTATTTATTCTTGGAGTTTTGCGGGTGTTTATCGCCCTGAAGTGAATCTTCCCCGATTGGGGAATTTCCTGTCAAGTTCGTCCAGCAATTCCGATACGGGCCTGTTGGTGGACAGGACCATTAAATGATCCTGCTCAAGGTCGTCCGTTGGGACGAACAGTTCCTTTTGTTTCAGATAGATCTCCCACCGTCCGTCTGAGACCTGGTTTTCTGCCCCGGCCCTTTGGGTCAGGCGTTCCTTTATTTCCTGCTCAGGACAGGTGCACAATATGAAGTGGATGTTCGCTTTGGCCTCTCTGGATAACTCCAAAAGCCTTGATCTCTCTTCCCCGTCCCGGTAAGTGGCGTCCAGTATCACCGGCTCTCCCTGCATCAGATGTTTGCCGGCAAGGCAGGCAAGTGTCCTGTATGTTTTTAAAGTCTGTTGCCGGCTGTAAATGCCCCGGCCAAAAGGCTCCCAGTGGCGTTCTCCCGTGGGTATCCCGGCTATGAACTCTTTTCTCACTCTGTCCGAATTATAGAAAGGGAGTCGGTGCTTTCTTGCCCAGGCAGATGCAACCGTTGACTTTCCCGTACCTGAAAGACCGAAAAATACATACAGGTCGGGAATGCCCATGCCGCCGGCATAATTCATGGCCAGGCGGAAGTATCTTGATGCCTGGCTACCTGCCTTTTCTTTTGTGTCGCTGTCTATTCCATGGGATGCCCAGGTAAAGCAGCCGATTTTACCCCTTACATACGCCCTGTAACATTTGTAGAAGTCTATTAAATCAAGAAGCCCGGCGTCACCGATCCCGTCGGAAAACGACCTGATAAAATAGTTGGAGAGTGCCGGAAGACCATGATAATCAAGATCCATTGCCAGAAAGGCCACATCCGAGGCAACATCCCCGCATCTAAAGCGCTCGTTAAACTCGATGCAATCAAAGATATAAACAGCATTATTTGTTTTATTAAAACAGATATTTGCAGAATATAGATCCCCGTGGCCTTCTCTGATCAGGCCTTGTTCTATTCGAGACAGGAACAAGGGCTTATTGTTGTCAATGAAAGACCTGGTGTAGTTACAGATATGACTGTACGCGTCTTTTTCGATGAGCTTTCCAATAAAAGATGCGGTCTGATCGAAATTTTCCTCTGTGTTTTGACGTATTATGTCTATTGTCCCAAATTTTTTGATTTTCTCTCCAGCGGCTGCATTTCTGTAAAAGGGTATCAATCTGTTGACAACTGCATCAATCTCGGCATTGCCTATCATATTTTCAGAAAGGAGTCGAACCATCATACCTTCTTCAGGCATACGACGCATAACTACGGCCCACTCCACCGGCTTTCCGGTGCCGTTGATTTTTATTCGACCATCATCACTGGTGACAGGCCATACGTACAGATAAATCTCCGCACACAGCCGGCGGTTTAATCGCAGCTCTTCCAGACAAAAATGGTGCCTCTTTTCCAGTCCTGTAAAATCAAGGAAACCGAAATCTACAGGCTTTTTGAGTTTATAGACCCTGTCTCCTGCCAGAAATACCCAGGAAATGTGTGTCTGAATCATAACGACATCGTCCACTGGATGTGGATATGATGCCGGATCTAACATTGTCTTCATCCAAGAGGGGTTCTCAGACATAAGAATTCTCCTGAGCGGCTTTTTTTTATACTTTTCATACTTTAGCGTTCTCGGGCCGAAGGCCTGAACTTGATTCCTATGACAGGTGTGATTATGCTGATATCACAGATGTTGTATAATGACAAAGGTAAATTTCGATGAACCCGTTATATCCTGCCTTGAAGCGGTTACCTTTTTCCGGGTTTCAAAGCTCACTCATCGCGGACCGGAGAGGCAGTGCAATCCGGCCCGCTACCCAAAACCCTGCAAAAGGCAAACCGCTCCTGCGGCAGGGCACGGATGGCAACTTCCACAGTGGACCACGGGCTCACCGGATATTTACTGGCAAAGCATCAGTTAAAAAATAGTTTTATTTTCGTGGCCTTCGTGGTGAAAAAACGGAAAGTCCATTCAGACACCATATAGGAGTCGTTAAAAATGGCAGAGATTAAAAGCTCTATTGAAATCGCTATGGAAAAGGCGGATCGTCTGGGACGCGCGGCCAAAGAAGAGTTTGATGCTGAAAAGTGGCTTGATCATGGCCGCCGAATAGTTGCCAGGTATTTGCAGGGTGAAATTGAGGACCTTAAGGCCGATTTCAGCGATATTCCCGGGAATGAGTTTCCAACGGTATTAAAGGGAGCTGCAGAGACATTGCTAAGGAATATTGTTTTACCCAGGGATAAAGACCAGTGGCCGGGTATTAAAAAGGCCCTGAGTGGTTTTGTGGACCTGAAAGGCAGTACAGCAAACCAAATTATTTCCCGTATCGAAGAGTTGCTGAAAAATTATGAGCAGACTCGTGATCAACATTACGAACAGTTAAAAATGCAGATGGAGAACCAGCTCGGTGGAATAAGGCAGGCCGTTTCGCAACAGTATGGTGCAGCAATAGCCGCTGAGATAAATGTCAATTCATTGCCTGAATTTCAAAAGGAGTGGTCTCGGATATCTTCTGAAATCAATGATCATTTTGAGCAAAAGTTGATTCTTCTCAAGGCCCACTTGGAGCAGACATAATTGCATCTCATAAAACATACAATATATTCATAAGTTAACAACAAATCCTAAACCAATTTAGCAAATAATTATACAGGGTAGGGTAGGGGGGTATTAAGAATCAGATGGGGGCAGCAAACCTTTAGCCCGCAACTTGCGTCGTTTCTCACGTCTTCTGCGTCTTCTTTCGATCTCCCTGCGCCTTTCAATCTTTTTGTGTCTGGCCATTTTTGATCTCCTTATTTTCATTATAAGAAAGAATTTACAAGTCATCCATAAGGGATGGCGAAAAATAAGTCAATAGAGCCTATTGCAAAATCACAAAGTTTGAGTATGTAAGCATTGGAGCCGGATTCAGGACTTGCAATGATATTCGTCATACCATAAGATAGGTCTGTCGATTTTCCTTGTTCTTCGCCTTTGAAAAAGGCGTAGAGGGAATTTATTGTTGAATGGGAAAGTAATGAAAGTAAAAAACTGGATGGCCAAAGACATAATTACCATTAGCCCTCAGGCCTCCATCAGTGATGCCATAAAACTAATGCACCGGCATTCCATAAGGCATTTGCCTGTTGTAGAAGATGACTCAATGCAAGGGCTGGTTACCGAAAGTAATTTGCGACAATATTTTTTCCCCTCCATGGTCCACGAACTCTCCATTTCAGACGTTATGATAGTGAATCCTATTACCGTGAATCCTGATGCCAGTATTGATTCTGCCGCACAGCTAATATACAAGTACAAAATCGGCGGTCTGCCTGTTCTCGAAAAAAGACGGCTGACCGGGATACTCACCGTTACTGATATACTCGCGGCCTTTATAGAACTCTTCGGGCTTTTGAAGGAGAGTTCACGGCTGGATATCATCCTATCTGACAGAGGCGGGACGCTTGATGATGTGCTCCGCCTGATTCGTGAGATGGGTGGAAGGGTAATCAGTGTAGGATTAGAAGCACTCACATCCAAGAAGAAGATCTATTACATCAGACTGGAAAAGGACGACCTTTCACCTATTGTTCAGGCCCTGGAAGATAAAGGCCACAGGGTGGTTTCTATACTGGACTGAGAAGCTGTTGAATCCGGACATGGCTCACTATCAAGTCACTAAAACATTTCAAGAAATAAATGAAAAGATCCGATCAGGAAAGGCGGTTGTAGTTACTGCGGAAGAGATGGTCGGTCTTGTCAGGAAGCATGGGGAAGTTAAGGCGGCAAAAAAGGTAGACGTTGTGACTACCGGTACCTTTTCCCCTATGTGTTCTTCAGGGGCTTTTATCAACTTCGGGCCCTGCGTGCCTGGGATAAAGGCCGCCAAAGTATGGCTTAACGGCGTACCTGCCTATGCTGGCCTTGCTGCACTAGATATATACCTTGGGGCTACCGAGCCCAGATCCAACGACCCTCTGAATAATGTCTATCCTGGTGAGTTTCTCTATGGGGGAGGGCATGTGATACAGGATTTAGTGGCCGGCAAGTCAATAAATTTAACAGCTGAATCTTATGGAACCCATTGCTATCCGAGCCGACGCTTAGACAAAAAAGTCACCCTTGCAGATCTGCCCTTTGCCCGGCTCTGCAACCCCAGAAATTCGTGTCAGAATTATAACTGTGCGGTAAATGTTACTGAAAAAATCATTTATACATACATGGGTGTTTTGCGACCAAGACTTGGCAATGCTAATTATTGCACTTCCGGGCAGTTGAGTCCTTTACTCAATGACGCCTATTATCAGACTATAGGCACCGGCACACGTATCTTTCTGGGTGGCGGGGTAGGCTATGTGCTTTCTGCAGGAACACAGCATGCGCCTGATACTGCACGAAATGAAAAAGGCCTGCCACGTAAACCTGCAGGCACACTTATGGTTGCCGGCGACCTTAAGCAGATGAACCCCAGGTGGTTGGCAGGTATTAGTATTCTTGGCTATGGTTGCTCCCTTGCTGTAGGGCTTGGAATACCAATACCTATTACCAGCGAAGAGATGGCCATGCGAACAGCCATATCCGATGAAGATATCGTAACTCAGGTAGTGGATTATGGCCGTGATTACCCCTTAGGGAAAAGCAGGTGCCTCCTGGAAGTCACATATGCGCAATTAAGAAGTGGAAGCATAAAGATAGGTGGTAAAGACGTCCTGACTGCCCCTTTATCCAGCTATGTCAGAGCGAGGGAGATTGCAGAGACACTTAAAAAATGGATCAGTGAGGGCCGATTTGTACTTGGAGAGCCTCAGGAAATCCTTCCAACCGAAATCAGGGTTTGATCAACAAATCAAGGTCTGGATGATATCGGCAGTGATAGATTATGTCTCAAGGTAATAAGAAAATTATCAATAAAAATTCCTTTTGTGTATTGTAATCTGAATAAAAACAATATAAGGATATTCAGCACTAAAGTTAGATCTGCCAACATGGGACCGGCCCAGTCAGTCAATGCCTTGCGACCAGAGTAGTCACCGGCACTTTTTAGCAGGGATTTATTTTTCCATGCGCCAGGTCTAAAACCTTCGCCTTTCAGGCGAAAGGCTTCAGCAGTTAAGGGATCGTGGTAAACTTGCTCATGGGAGGTTATCGCCATAAGCAAAGAATATCGCAAGGGGC
>PQXD01000002.1:52712-82308 GCA_003194485.1 Deltaproteobacteria bacterium | reverse complement strand
TTTTCCATGCGCCAGGTCTAAAACCTTCGCCTTTCAGGCGAAAGGCTTCAGCAGTTAAGGGATCGTGGTAAACTTGCTCATGGGAGGTTATCGCCATAAGCAAAGAATATCGCAAGGGGCCTCACACGATCTATGATATCCAGTATCATTTCGTATGGGTTACGAAATATCGTTATCATGTTTTGAAAGGAGAAGTGGCTTTTAGAACCAGGGAGATAATCCGTCAGACTTGTGAGGCCCGCAATATTACAATTCTTAATGGTCATGTTAGCAGGGATCATGTTCATCTGCATGTTTCATGTCCTCCAGAACTTGCTCCGAGCAAGATAGTTCAATATGTGAAAGGACGAAGTTCTCGACTGATTCAGCAAGAATTTCCGCATTTGCGTAAGAGATATTGGGGAAGGCATCTTTGGGCTCGCGGCTATTTTTGTGCAACAGTTGGGAATGTTACAGAAAAAATGATAGCCGCTTATATTGCAAGCCAAGAAAAGGCGAGCCCTAAAGAGGCCTTCACTATTGCTAATGACTAAAGATTGAACCATGTTAGACTTTCAGTCGTATAAGAAATCTACCTGCTTTCAGCAGGTAGTGGTTTAATGAAAAGATATAATATGTCGAAGAGTTGCTAACAGACTTCCAGATAGAGAATACGAAACTGCGTATTGAAGGGGGATAGGGCATTCCGAAGGTTTTTGAAAATAGAAAGGCAAAGGACGAAAATACAGGCCTTTTTACAAAGTCAGCTACCCATATATGAGGTCCAAGATAAACTTATATCAAAAATGGAGGGTAAAATGAACAAGGGACAATTGGTAGATCGTATGGCAAAGTCATCAGGCATTTTAAAAACAGCGGCTGACAGGGCACTGAATGGATTTATGGAAGCTGTGTCCGAGGCACTTGGCTCAGGAGAAAAAGTGACACTGGTAGGTTTTGGGACCTTTTCCGTAACTGAGAGGAAGGCACGTACAGGTCGCAATCCGCGCACAGGAAAGCCCATGGAAATTCCTGCCAAGAAAGTTGTTAAATTTAAGCCTGGAACAAAGCTGTCCGCATCAGTGGAATAAAAAAGCACCGTAAATATTCGGTGAACCCGTTATATCCTGCCTTGAAGCGGTTACCTTTTTCCGGGTTTCAAAGCTCACTCATTGCAGACCGGAGAGGCAGTGCAATCCGGCCCGCGATCGAAACCCTGCAAAAGGCAAACCGCTCCTACGGCAGGGTACGGATGGCAACTTCCACAGTGGACCACGGGTTCACCGATTGCAGTAAAAAAAGTAGTGGTTGGTTTTTAGCCCGGCATATTTTTCCAATCACAAAATATACAAATTCTTGAATAAGAACTGGGATGAGCCAATTTATTGGCTCATCCCACTCTTTTATTTCATTTCAGTTGCCGTATTAATTCTTTAAACCCGTCCAGGTTTTCCCCTTATTCAAGCCGTTATGCGTTTCTGCCGAATAAAACAATATATTTATCAGGATATTTATCAGGATTTCAGGCATGAAAAATTCGTATTCAACAAATAGAGATAAACGCCTTTTAGACGCTGGATTATTAAAAAAAGTGAAAGACGCAATGAATATTCCAGACCCCGAACGGGCTGCAAAGATAAGATCCCTAAAAGAACAGATACAGAAAGGCACCTACACAATAGACGCTGACAAAGTAGCACGGAGCATGCTGAAAGACCTCATAAAAGACCTGTAAATATCCGGTGAACCCGTTATATCCTGCCTTGAAGCGGTTACTTTTTTCCGGGTTTCAGAGCTTACTCATTTCAGACCGGAGGGGCAGTGCAATCCGGCCCGCGAAAAGTGACAGAATTTTATTTTTGTTAATGTCGCATAACATATATTATGTAAAATATTATCCGGTAATATTCAAAGCTTTTCAGCTTTCAAGACAATAAAACCGGCTTTGTGGTATAAACCCTTTACAGGCTTCTCCGGCTGATATTTTTCCAATTTTGGAGATTGAAAAAGTGTTGAAGCACCGCCTAATAATCGAAAATGTGCCTTCTCAATATTTGACAACAGCTCTTCCAAACTAAGAAACGAGGCGTATTTGTAAAGAAAATGGTCCCCCCGTCTCTTTTGCTCATAGAAACAACCCCACTTTGAATCCTTTGGTATAAATCCTATGATTAATAAACCATGTCTTTTGAGCACAACCGCTGCTTCCTGCAAGGCCGTAAACGAATTTTCCAAAAAGCAAAGTGAAAAGATGAAATATACTTGCTCCAGGCTGTTTTTTCTGAATGGCAGAGCTTCGGCCCTGGCCTGTATCGAGACAACTCCACGATTCCTGGCCAATGCCAATAGACTTGGAGCAGGATCCACACCATACCGTATGCCCAGGGCCTGAGAAAATCGCCCGGAGCCTACCCCCACCTCCAGAGAGAGAGGAGATACTGAAACCACCTCATTTAAGGCATTGAATTCACACTGAAAAAGGGGGTTACCGTCATACCAGGAATCATAGGCATCCGCGACTTCATCAAAGGCCTTTGAAACTTTAGGGATAATGCCTTTGTTTTGCTCTAAAAACAAAATTAATCTCCGATATTCAAAAATTACATTATATACGAAAGTTAAATCAGAAAGTTAAATTATTTTGATAAATATTTCAGCAATTCTTCTGCTATATTATCAAATATATTCCCGCATTCGGTATCAGAATTGAGGGCCATTGGCCTGCCTGTATCACCTCCCTCTCTTATTTTCGGATCCAAAGGAACCTTGCCCAACAAAGGGACCTTGAATGCGTTAGCAATTTTTTCTCCCCCTCCACTTCCGAATACCTCAAGGATTTGTTCTCCGGAAGCCCCTGGAACACGGAGATAGGACATATTTTCCACTATTCCAAAGATCGGGATGCACTGGCCAGTGAATAGGCCGATACATCGACGCACATCGGCAAGAGCGACCTTTTGTGGAGTAGTGACTATTATGACACCATCCAGAGAAATTAATTTCGCCATAGTCAGAGGAGCATCACCTGTACCCGGAGGCAGATCTACCAACAGATAGTCCAACTCCCCCCATGCCACATGTCCCAGAAACTCTTTAATAGCCTTGTTTACCAGGGGGCCTCGCCAGACTATCGGCACCCCCTCCCCTGCTAAAGTAGCCGTAGATATAACCTTGAGGCCGAATTTCTCAATTGGTAGAAGCATGCCCTTGGAACCCGTGGGCCTGGCATCGATCCCAAGCATAATTGGAATGTCTGGACCATGCATGTCAGCATCAAGAATACCTATCTTGAGACCTTTTTTTGACAGCGCAATTGCCAGATTCACAGCGATGGTGGTCTTGCCTACCCCACCCTTTCCGCTGGCAATGGCAATTATGCGCTTTACATCTTTTATGCCTTGCATTTCAGATGGTTCCTGGCCTAACAACTTTGCTCTTTCCTCAGATGTCATGGCAGTGAGGATTACTTTGACTTCACTCACGCCCTCTATACTGTATATGGCTTTTTCGACATCATCTTTAATCTGATTCTTCCTGGGACAACCGGACATGGTAAGAGCTACGGTAACACGGACTGATGAGCCGGCTATCTCGACATCCTTAATCATCCCAAGCTCTACAAGACCCTTGTTGATCCCGGGGTCCTTAACTTTCTTTAGCGCATCCAAAACTTTTTCTTCTGTAATAACCATTTTGTATTCCTTTCACACTTCAGCCCCTTGTTTTCTTAAGGCTTTTGACATGGGGGATGTCCTGCCCCCTCTGCATTCGCCTGCGCTGCGCTTAAGGCGATGCAGTTTCCCCCCACAGCAAAAGCCAAGAAAGCTACGGGGGCTTCCGTTAAACTGTTCAAAGAAATATCCCCTCCCAGTGAACGGTTGCCGTCCGTGCCCTGCCGCAGGAGCGGTTTGCCTTTTGCAGGGTTTCGATCGCGGGCCGGATTGCACTGCCTCTCCGGTCCGCGATGAGTGAGCTTTGAAACCCGGAAAAAGGTAACCGCTCCAAGGCGGGATATAACGGGTTCATCGAATATTTACTTTTACAAATAGCAAAAATCAGCTTCCGATTTTATATTACTATATAAGTAAACACGAGCCATCTGCAAAACTGCTGGATTCGGGTTTTAAATATAAGCTATAAGAGCTTTATTTGTAAATATTCGGTGAACCCGTGGTCCACTGTGGAAGTTGCCGTCCGTGCCCTGCCGCAGGAGCGGTTTGCCTTTTGCAGGGTTTCGATCGCGGGCCGGATTGCACTGCCTCTCCGGTCCGCGATGAGTGAGCTTTGAAACCCGGAAAAAGGTAACCGCTCCAAGGCGGGATATAACGGGTTCATCGAATATTTACTTTTATTTTGAATACTTTTTAACTAAATGGCTTTCAAAGATTAAGTATTTTGGCAAAAGAATCATTGAGGCTTGACCTTCTTTTATTGCAGAAAGGGCTCGCCACTTCAAGAAATCAGGCCCAGGCTCTCATCTATACCGGCAAGGTGCGAGTTGAAGGGCAGATCATTGATAAGGCAGGGCACCGGTTTTCTGCCGATGCCCAAATAGAGCTCGCAGAGACCCTGAATCCCTATGTAAGCCGTGGAGGACTTAAGCTTGAGCATGCACTTGAGCACTTTGCGGTGGATGTTCACGGTCTTGTCTGTATGGACGTCGGGGCATCTACCGGAGGATTCACGGACTGTTTGCTTCAGAAAGGGGCGGCAAAGGTATATGCAGTAGATGTTGGTTACGGTCAGCTAGACTGGCGCCTGAGGAACGACAAAAGGGTCGTGGCTTTCGAAAGGACAAATATACGAAATTTGCCTCTTGACGCCCTGGATTCTCAAATATATTTAATTACAATAGATACATCATTTATCTCGCTCAGGCTGGTAATACCCTCTGTTCTTCCATTTATGAAGCGGAAAGGTCGTATTATTGCCCTTGTAAAGCCTCAATTCGAGGTCGGGAAAGGAAAAGTCGGAAAAGGCGGAATAGTAAAAGATCCATGGCTTCATCGTGAGGTTCTGGATAGACTGAATTCTTTTTGCAATAAATTGAAACTGAATGTCATAGGGGTTACCCCATCACCCGTCCTTGGGGCGAAAGGCAACAAGGAATTTCTCATGTTTATTGAATATCCGGAGAGATATGATACATAATCGTTTGACAGAGGACTTTTGTCAGTTCAAAATTTAAATATTTACCATATCTCGTAAATATGACGAAACAGAATTGGGGAATGCAAGAAAATGAACCGGTTGACCTTGAAAATCAAGACCAACTGGAGGACATTGTTGAGCAGGAAATCGATGAACCGCCCATGTATAAAGTCTTGCTGTACAATGACGACTATACGACAATGGAATTTGTGGTACGGATCTTGGAGAATATTTTTCATAAGTCAACTTCAGAGGCGATAAGAATCATGCTGAACGTACATCATAACGGCTTTGGGATTTGCGGGTATTATACCAGTGAGATTGCAGAGACAAAGGTAAAATCCGTTCATACCTGTGCAAAAGAGGCAGGCTTTCCACTTAGGGCCGGCATGGAACGAATATAAAATGATAAGCAAAGACATAGAAATAATGCTGAGTGTAGCAGCACGGGAAGCTCACATCAGGAATCATGAATATCTATCTCTTGAACATTTGCTTTTTGCAATAATTCACCATCAAGAGGGTGCGGAGGCCATAACGGCGTGCGGAGGCAATCCTGACCGTCTGAAATCAAGAATTGAGGCATTTTTTGAGACTCACCTTGAGAAATTGCCGGAAGGTCGAAAAGAAAGTCCCCAGCCCACAGCAATCCTTCAAAGAGTGCTCCAGCGAACCATTATGCACGTACAATCTGCCGAAAAAGAAAAGGCCAGCATAGGAGACCTTCTTGCCGCCGTGATGGCAGAGGAAGATTCCTATGCAGCGTACTTTCTCCATCAGGAGGGAATCACCAGGCTGGATATACTGAACTTTATATCACACGGAATCGAGCGAACTGATTCCTGTCAAAATATTATTTCCCAAAGAAATACAGGCTCTCAAGCCGGTAAACAGGCCGGGGCATCAACAAAACCAGCAAATGCCCTTGATGCCTTTACCGTAAATCTCACGAGAAAGGCTGCTGATGGAGAAATTGATCCGCTTGTTGGACGAAAGGTGGAACTGGAACGTACAATGCAGATCCTCTGCAGGCGTAGAAAAAATAATCCCATTTTCGTAGGGGACCCAGGGGTAGGCAAGACCGCCTTGGCTGAGGGGCTTGCACTAAAAATCCAGCAGGACGAAGTGCCCGAGCCTTTACAAGACACAGAAATGTATACCCTGGATATGGGAGCGATTCTTGCCGGCACCAAATACAGAGGGGAGTTTGAGGCCAGGCTCAAAGAGGTTATTGCCCTGATAAAAAAACATCCCAAGGCAATACTCTTCATTGATGAAATCCATACGGTTGTTGGTGCAGGAGCCACCAGCGGAGGGTCCATGGACGCCTCAAATATTCTCAAGCCTGTCCTGGCAAATGGTGAGCTGAGGTGTATAGGTTCGACCACTTACGAGGAGTATAGGAATTTCTTTGAGAAGGATCGCGCACTCTCGAGGCGTTTTCAGAAAATAGAGATACTAGAGCCCACGGTGAAAGAAACTGTGAAGATACTTAAAGGGCTGAAGTCTTATTATGAAGAGCACCACGGAATCAAATACGCTGACAGCGCTCTGGTATCTGCGGCTGAGCTGTCATATAGATACCTGGCGGATCGTTATATGCCAGACAAGGCTATCGACGTAATAGACGAAGCAGCATCCGCATTGAGGCTTTCAGGCAATGGCGGAAACAGACCGGGGCTTGTTACTGCGCGTCACATCGAAAATGTTATAGCAAAGATGGCCGGATTGCCCGCAAAGACTATCACTCAATCGGACCGCTCGCGCCTTGAAAGGCTTGAAGAATCAATAAAGTCGGTAGTTTTCGGCCAGGATAAGGCTGTAGAAATCCTGTCAAAAGCCATAAAGCGTTCCCGGGCCGGTCTTTCGCATCCTGATCGTCCAATCGGCTCTTTTCTGTTTATAGGACCTACAGGTGTAGGAAAGACGGAACTCGCACGTCAAACCGCTGCAGTCCTTGGGGTACATTTCCAGCGATTCGACATGAGTGAATATATGGAAAAGCATGCTGTGGCCAGACTGATTGGTGCGCCTCCCGGCTATGTTGGATTTGATCAGGGAGGCTTACTTACCGAGGCCATTCGCAAGCACCCGTACTGTGTTCTTCTCTTGGATGAAATAGAGAAAGCCCATCCTGACCTCTTCAGTATTTTGCTTCAGGTCATGGATTACGCCACCCTTACCGATAATACAGGTAAAAGGGCGGACTTCCGTCACGTGATATTGATTATGACCTCGAATGCAGGTGCAAGAGAGATGGAGAGCCATGCAATCGGTTTCGGTGCAAAGGCGGAAGATAGCCGATATAAGGGAGAGAATGTAATAAAACAGCTCTTCAGCCCGGAATTTCGTAACCGGCTGGAGGCCGTTATACCTTTCGGCCGGTTGACCACTTCAGCAATGGAGCAGATAGTGGACAAACTCCTGGGGGAGATCCAGGAACAGTTATCCGGACGCAAGGTCAGATTGAATGTCACACCTGCCGCCAGATCCTGGCTTGCCCAAAAGGGATATGATCCTCAATTTGGAGCACGTCCTCTGGCCCGCGTTTTACAACAGGAGATAAAAGATCCTGTATCTGATGCCATCCTGTTCCATGGACTCTCAAAAGGAGGCAAAATTGTTGTTGACGTTGAAGACGGACGGCTTGTTATTAATAAATAGTCAATAGTTCCAATCTTTGAAATACCACAAGGATTTCCTGACATGCCCACAATTCAGAGTATCACGATCGTTCCCAGCCTGCCCGAGCGCTTGATGCCGTTGATGACTATCGCGCGTAACCTCTGGTGGACCTGGACCCCTGAAGCTATCCATCTTTTCCAGGACATGGACAGGGAGGTATGGGAGAGGTGCGGGCACAATCCGGTTTCCTTGCTGGGCACCATAGAGCAACCCCGGCTTGAACGGCTTGAGCAGGATGATATCTTTCTTGCGAGAATGGAAAAGGTGCAAAGGGAACTGGAACGCTATCTGCGTGCCCAGACATGGTATAAAAAGATCAGTGAAGATCGGGATAACGGGATAATAGCTTACTTTTCCGCTGAGTTTGGCCTGCATGAAAGCCTCCCCTTGTATTCCGGCGGGCTTGGCATTCTTGCCGGTGATCATATGAAGTCGGCCAGTGATCTCGGGCTTCCCCTCGTAGGAATTGGTCTTCTTTATAAGCACGGGTATTTTCAGCAATATCTCAATCCTGACGGATGGCAACTTGAGACCTATCCCTCCAACGACTTCTACAATATGCCAGTAAGCCTGGTCAGAGACAAAAAAGGAGACCCTTTGACAGTCCAGGTGGAGCTTGAAGGCAGAGAGGTTTACATACGGGTCTGGTCCCTTACAGTAGGCCGGGTCAAAATCTACATGCTGGATACTGATGTCCCTTTAAACTCCCGCTTGGACAGACAAATCACTTCGTATCTTTATGGCGGCAGCCTTGAAACCAGGCTTCAGCAGGAGATAGTGCTGGGTATGGGGGGGATAAGGATACTAATGGCCCTTGACCAGTGCCCTTCGGTTTGTCACATGAATGAAGGTCATTCGGCCTTCATGGCGCTGGAACGTATCAACCAGTTAATGCGCAAGGATGGTTTGCCCTATGACGTGGCCCTGGAGGCCGTTCGCGCCACAAGTATATTTACCACTCATACTCCTGTCCCTGCCGGAATAGACCGCTTCCCGCCGGAAATGATCCGCCGGTACTTTACAGGATTGGCAGACGAACTGGCTATTGGTATTGATGCCTTCATGGGCCTCGGAAGGATCAATCCCGGTGATCAGGCTGAAGAATTCTGCATGGCGGTACTGGCTATTAATATGGCATCCCAGACCAATGGTGTGAGCAAACTCCACGAAGAGGTCACGCAAAAGATGTGGGGTGGCATATGGCCCCAGATTCCCAGGCATGAGGTCCCGATAACCCATATTACCAACGGGATACATATACTCGGCTGGCTGTCAAGTGAGATGTCCCTGCTCTATGAACGCTATTTAGGATCAAGATGGATAGATGAGCCCACAAATCATGCCATCTGGAAAAGAATCGAACAGATCCCTGATTTTGAGCTGTGGAGAAGTAAAGAGAGACTGAGAGAGAGACTCATATCTTTTGCCAGGGCAAGGCTCAGAAAGCAGCTTCAGGCAAAAGGTGCCCCAAGTTACCAGATGAAGCAGGCTGACGAGGTCCTGGACCCTGAGGCACTTACCATAGGCTTTGCCAGGCGCTTTGCAACATACAAGCGCTCTACCCTGCTGTTTCGGGATATGGACAGGATCAGACAGATACTGGCCAATGAAGAGCGTCCGGTGCAGATCATCTTCAGCGGAAAGGCCCATCCACAGGATAAATACGGCAAGGAACTCATCCACAAGATAGTGCAAATAGCCAACACCCCGGAACTTCGAAAGCACATAGTCTTTATTGAAAATTACGATATAGAAGTGGCCAGGTATCTGGTCCAGGGAGTAGACGTCTGGCTCAACACCCCTCTGCGCCCCATGGAGGCCAGCGGGACCAGCGGCATGAAGGTCCCGGCCAACGGCGGGATCAACCTGAGCATCCTTGATGGCTGGTGGTGTGAAGGCTACAAGGGCAATAACGGCTGGGCTATAGGTGCAGGAGAGGAATATGAAGATCGCGAATACCAGGATGAGGTGGAAAGCCGGCTTCTTTACGAACTGTTAGAAAATACCGTAGTACCACTGTTTTATAATAGATCCGCCCATGATATCCCCCATGGATGGGTTGAGATGATGAAAAATTCGATGCAGACCGTATGCCCTTACTTCAATACAAACCGCATGGTGGAAGAATATGCCAGCCAGTTTTATCTGCCAAACATCTCCAAATGGCACTTGTTCGCAAAGGATAATTGGAAAGAGGCCAGGGAGTTGTCCCGCTGGAAACGGAAGACATCAGAAGTATGGTACAAAGTCAAGATACTGGATCTGCAGGTCCCGATCGATGGATCACCAAAGGTGGGGGATCGTTTGCCAATCAAGACCGTACTGGATCTTGGAGGACTGGACCCTGAAGAAGTGCGGGTTGAGGCGTATATCGGTCGATTGGACGATAAGGGAGAGATCCCTGAAGGCCATCCACTGCCTTTGCTTCCCACAAATGGGCAGCAAGGAGGAGGTTCTGTCTTTGAAGGAACATTACTCTGCCTTTCAAGCGGGCGGATAGGTTTTACTATCAGATGCTATCCTTTTCAGAAAGAACTCAGCCACAAGTTTGAACTCGGACTTCTGACCTGGTGGGAAGCAGAAAAATAGTTTGTAAATATCCGGTGAACCCGTTATATCCTGCCTTGGAGCGGTCACCTTTTTCCGGGTTTCAAAGCTCACTCATCGCAGACCGGAGAGGCAGTGCAATCCGGCCCGCGATCGAAACCCTGCAAAAGGCAAACCGCTCCTATAGCTAACCGCTAAAGGCTGACCGCTTAGCCTCCCAGGGCACTGAAAATCTGGTCCCTGATATCATTGACAGACCCGACGCCATTTATCTTCACATGCTTGGGTGCATCGGGATCTCCGGACTCCTCCCACTTCTTATAGAAATCCACCAGTGGCTCGGTCTGGGCGTGATATACCTCAAGGCGCTTGCGGACCGTCTCTTCCTTATCGTCATCTCTCTGGATGAGAGGCTCTCCTGTTACATCGTCCTTTCCCTCGACCTTCGGGGGATTAAAAACAATATGGTAGGTCCTTCCTGATGCCAGATGACAACGGCGACCGCTCATCCTTTTGATAATTTCTTCATCCGGGACATCTATCTCTATAACATAATCAATATCGACCTTGGCATCCTTCATGGCCTCTGCCTGGGGAATTGTCCGGGGGAAACCGTCAAACAGGAAACCCTTTTCACAATCCGGCTCCTTTATTCTTTCCTTTACGAGACCAATTATGACATCATCAGGAACAAGCCCGCCTGCATCCATGTACTTCTTGGCCTCCATGCCCAAAGGAGTTCCTGCCTTCACGGCAGCCCTTAACATATCACCAGTGGATATCTGGGGAATGCCAAATTTATCCGTGATAAAACCAGCCTGTGTACCCTTGCCGGCACCAGGACCTCCCAATAGAATCAAACGCATAATCCAAGTCCTCCTTTTCCAAGAAATTTACATAGCAATATATATGGTAATTTCGGAAAAAAGCAAATACTAAATATCGTAAGTGTTCACGGAACGTTGAAATTAGAAAATAGAAATGGAAATTTGGCCTTCATGCTTTTGTTTCATCTCTACCAAATTTCTATTTTCCAATTTCAAGTTTCAAGCCGTGAATTGAGTTAGCTCCGTTTCGATATATAATCTTTGATTATTGGATAATCATCTGATAATCCGTTACAATTAGCGTATGATGCGGAGCTAATTCAATTGTCATAATAAATAATTACACTAAATCGGGTTTTCAGCGGAACCAAAATATTTTATCTTTAAGGGTAAATATTCGGTGAACCCGTTATATCCTGCCTTGAAGCGGTCACCTTTTTCCGGGTTTCAAAGCTCACTCATCGCAGACCGGAGAGGCAGTGCAATCCGGCCCGCTACCCAAAACCCTGCGAAAAGCAAACCGCTCCTGCGGCAGGGCACGGATGGCAACTTCCACAGTGGACCACGGGTTCACCGGATATTTACCTTATAAGGAGTATAGAAGTGATGACTATAAAGCTCATGCAAATGAATTTAAGGGCCCTATCGGATTACCTGATTCTGCTACATTCCATGACAGCAATCGCCTTTATATCTTTTTTCTGCATTCCGTCAATAGTCCTGGCTGAATTCCGGTACGTAAAACCCAGCGCAGAGATTCCTCTGAGAAGTGGCAAGGGTCAAGAATATAGAATTCTTGCCGTAATACAAGACGGTAATCAGATAGAGCTGCTGAAAGAGGAGGGGGCCTGGGCCATGGTACGTACATCAGATAATAAGGAAGGCTGGATGCCTAAAAGGTATCTGAGCACCTCTCCGCCCTTAAAGGACATAGTTGCTTCATTAAAGACCGAAAGAGATCGGCTCAAAAAACATGTAACCGATATTAGCGAACAATTGGATAAGGCCTTAAAGGCCAGAAATCAGTATGAGCAGGACTTTGAAAGCCTGCATTCTGGACAGAGATCAGATCAGAAAGAGCTATGATAGCCTTAAAGAGGATGCTGCAGATGTAATATATTTCAAGAAGTCACTTTCAGAAACAGCAGAGGAACTTCAGGAATTGAAACATAAATATGCCGTAGCAAAACAGGAAAATGAACATCTAAGAGATAACAGCATAATAAAGTGGTTTCTGGCCGGTGGCGGGCTCGTGATAGCTGGCTGGATTGTCGGTCTCATAACAACTCGCAGCCGTAAACGCAGATCTTCACTTCTCTAAAATCCTAAGATAAAGCCGATAAATTAGTAAATATCCGGTAAAAAGCAAACCGCTTCTGCGACAATGCCATGAAGTTATTGTATGAATCAGGCAGGCCCCAGGACCTCCTTTGCCTTGACCATCATGACAACGGCACTGTTATAAGGCGTCTCGATCCCATACCTGGCCCCTAATTCCACCACTTTTCCATTGATATAGTCTATCTCGGTCCTCTTACCGCGGATGATATCCTGGAGCATAGATGATCTGTGATCCCTGGTAGGGGGGAGCTTCTGGTTCCATAATATCTCCAGATATTCGTCCGGAGAATCCATGCCCAGATCCATTCCTGCGGCCTTTGCCACACAGAAGGCCTCTGTGATCATCTCTTTGATAAGCCTTCTGATATGGGGATTGTCGGCAATCTGACCGTATGTTGACTGGAATATGGAAGATAAGGGGTTTAATGCAATATTGAAAAGGGCCTTATGCCAGATTTCCCGCATAATGTTATCAGACGCCCTGGTGGGGATGCCCGCTCTGTCAATCATCCAGGCTAATGCCTCCACCCGTGGGGTGAGACCGCCATCGATCTCCCCAACCAGGGTCTCAGATGCAATGCTCGTGACCTGTACACTGCCAGGGGCAAGTACTACCACACCGAATATCGCCATCGCTCCAACAGTCTTGCCCTTGCCTGCAATCCCGGCAAGTATTTCCACATTACCAAGCCCGTTCTGCATCGATACTATAGTGGTATCCGGGCCTACCATGGAAAGGGCTTCTCTGGCGGCTGTTGCCGTATCAAATGCCTTGACTGTCAAAAACACGATATCCTGATATTCATCAGGAGGAGATGTCATGGCACTTAAATTACTTACCGTATGCTCGCCCCAGATACCTTTGATATGAAGCCCATTTTTTGAGATTTCGTCGATGTGGGGCCGCCTGCCAATTAATGTCACATTGTGCCCACGTCTGGCAAGCATCCCCCCTATCACGGAACCAATGGCCCCGGCACCCATTATTGCAATACTGGCATTACTGTATGATACATCCATGTTTACCCTCAGTCCTCAGGTGCGTCACCAAGTAAGGTCCAGAAGCCTGTAATGGGTCCTGTCCAGACGCCTTAGTCCCAGTCTTTCGCAGATCTCAAGGGCCCTCCTGAACTCACTCTTATAAAGAGTACGGTCAAGGGGCGGGTAATCCTGTGCCAGTCCATAGGGATGATAATGGCCCATGAGATCAAGATATGTACTCCTTGAGATATCATTTACTATGAATTCGAGTACCTTTTCAGTATCAGACAAATCCCCGGGAAGGACCAGATGGCGCACCAGAAGCCCTCTTCTTGTCAGCCCATTTTGGTCGAGCACAAGGTCTCCCACCTGGCGGTGCATCTCTTTTATGGCCTTCCTTGCAACTTCCGGGTAGTCACGGGCACCTATTATACGGGCTGCCACTTCCTCGTCCCAGACCTTGAAATCCGGAACATATATATCCACCATCCCCTCAAGGAGCCTCAAGGTCTCGATGGAGTCGTAACCTCCGGTATTGTAAACCACTGGAAGGTCAAAGCCCTGGTCCATTGCCGTCTCAAGGGCCTTGAGAATGGCAGCCACCTGATGGCTTGGGGTAACCAGGTTCAGGTTATGGCATCCATTTTCCTTTAGCTTCAGCATGATCTCAGCCAGGGCCTGGTTCGAGATCACAGTGCCCTGATGAAGCTGGCTTATCTCGAATGTCTGGCAAAAAACACAGGCCAGGTTACAGCCAGTAAAGAATATGGCTCCGGAGCCCTTCTCCCCAACCAGGCATGCCTCTTCACCAAAGTGGGGCTCATAGCCAGAGATCTCTGGTTGGCTGCCGGTCCTGCAAAAACCTTCCTGGCCCTCCAAGCGGTTGACCCCGCATCCCCTCGGGCACATCCCACATGAGGATAACTTCTCATACAAGATGTTTCCGGCCTGTGCTATCAAGTCTCTTTTGCTCTTCATCAGGCTTAGCGGTCTTTGCTGCACTTGGATCTACAAATGACGTGCTATGTCAAAGAAGAGAATGTTCTGCCGCAAAGCGGCTTACTTGAACGGTAGGCAGGTCTGAGACAGATGAATGCGAAAAAGAGACACTGCGTTCGGACAGTAAGTGTCTGTGTACAAAATTATTATACCAGTAATCGCCTAGGATTCATGAATAGCTTTACATAACCATCTGATCGGACTTCGGCCAGGAGTTTTTTGGCCCTTTTGGATATATCCAGCATATGTTTCGCTCCTTCAGACTGTCCATCCCAGAAATCTATCACAAAATCCGCTGACCTGAGCAGTACCTCATTTCTCATCATAGTGGCCTTTAGCCCGTGCTTATCCCACTCTGAAGGAATAATCTTTATTTCAAGTCCTGCTTCGCTGGCATAGCGCTCTCCCAGACGATCAGCACCAGGGGCATTCCCGGAAAGCACAATATCCCCGTCAATCAGCAAATACTTCAGTACCCCTTGGACCAATTCATAGGATTCAATACTGCGAGAACCTCCTACAGCCACTCTTGCCATACAAGAAGAGCCCCCTTTTTAGCAATAAATGCTTAAGTTTATCCAGTTGACCTGTAACTTCTCAATAATCCAGGGCTAGTTTGGATTCCCCCCTCACCCTGCCCTCTCCCCCAACCCCCAATGGGAGAGGGTTTGGGTGAGGGGACTATGCCGCCTCAATTTATTGAGAAGTTACGTTATAACCTCTGTATCGTTCAATTTTATCAAAAATGGCATTATCAGTTATCTTCTTCAGCGGAGTTTTCCCTGACAATGTCCTTTACATTTTCAAGAATGTAAAGCACGTCGTGAACGGTGACTTTGGAGTGTTCCTCACAAAAATCGTCAAGCACAACGAGAATACGTTCAGTCAATTCGTCAAACTGATCGACAGTAAGGTTTGATACAGGCTCCGAAGCCAGAAGAGAATCCAAATCGATGCCGTAATACTCTGACAGCTCCTCCTTTATCTTTTCAAGACTGTGGGCAGGCCTACGACCAGAACGTTTTCTATCCCGTATGCTTACAACTTTACCCATGAGAATCTCCCACATGAAATATAATCATACACGCTATGGCAGGTGAAAATACCCCATACTGCATCGCCTTGCTTTCCTTGCCTGCCTGTGTGTGTTGTATACCTGTCTGCCGCCGCGGGCAGGCCCCTGAGGCATTTTGAGCAAAATCATATTCAGGACCTTTTATAATATGATTATACATAGAAAATATTCTAATTCAATTTAATGATCAGTGGCAAGCATTTTTAGTTATTTCTTCGTCAAACAGACCGGACAACTGAAGATAAAAAACGTTCACGCAGTGCGGGCACCGACCATTTAATGCCGAGGTGAATTGACAGATTTCAGCACAATAAGTAAATTTCTTTCATGATCATAGAAGAACTTACCATGCCCGCCTTTAAAGAAGGGTTGACTAAAACCCGTACTATTATAGTACCTTTCGGTGTCGTAGAAGAACACGGACGGCATCTGCCGTTGGGAACCGATACAATCCATGCGTATGAACTGTCCAGGGAAACCAGCAGACATCGTCCTCTTTTCGTTGCACCACCAGTATGGTACGGGCTCTGCAGGAGCACCAGTCAGCATCCCGGAACAATCACTATATCAGGAGATACCTTGAGAAAGCTCACGGTAGAGCTTGTTACGTCTTTTTATAATCAAGGGCTGAGAAATTTCGTGCTCCTTTCCGGTCATGCCGGCGGCACTCATATGGCTGCCATTACGGATGCAGGCGAAACGATACTTGCCAGCCTTAAGGAAAGCCGGGTGGCGGTATTATCTATCCTTGATCTTATAGCTGGAATCCCTGACGGAATTGTGGAAACAGAGAACGACTCGCATGCAGGCGAGGTGGAAACCTCATTAATGCTACACCTGAGACCAGAACACATAGATGGCACAAGCCCTGAAGAGTATCCCTGCTTTCCCACGCCCATACTGGCCAGAGATAAAAAGAGATTCTGGCCGGGAGGCGTATGGGGTGATCCCTCGAAGGCCTCCGTGGAAAAGGGCAAAACTCTGCTGCAAAAGGAGGTCGAAGTCCTGCTGGGCCTGGTGAACAGAATCGAATCTTTTGAGGATGGAAGCCTTGAAGATGATTAATTATTCCGGATCTTGGATTCATCACGAGCAAACCCGGTGCAGTCCGCATTCTGCCCGGGCATCGTCAGTCGTGTAGCATGATTGCCTTCTTTAAAAAGATATTTAATCGCATCCTTTTATTTCTGGTATGGACAATCCTGTTGTCAGCCTGCCAGGGTGAAGCCGATCCTTCCAGGGCCCCTGATTTCATGCTCCTGAATCTCCGTGACGAATCCGTAAATCTATCGCAGTACAGAGGCCAGGTAGTGCTGATAAACTTCTTTGCTACCAGCTGCCCTCCCTGTCGGGCAGAAATCCCTGACTTTATAAGTCTGCAAGACAAATACGGTTCGAAAGGTTTTACCGTAATCGGAATATCCGTGGACCAGAATGGAAAAAGGATCCTTACAAGATTTGTGAAGGCATTAGGGATCAACTATCCTGTACTGCTTGCCACATCAAAGGTGATAAGGGATTATGGAAATGTCTATGCCCTTCCGGCATCTTTCTTGATCGACAGAAATCACAGAATTCTCAAACATTATACTGGGATGGTAACCAGGCACGAGTTGGAACCTGTTATAGTTAATGCCCTGGGTATTAAATAGCTCATGGGAAATCAAGGAATATTTTTCCCTTCCTTATGTCAACTTGACATCCCCTTTTAAAGAGACTACCGTAATACCAAAGTAGCTACAAATCCAAACCGGGAGAGCTAATTATGATCACTGCAGGTATTAAAGAACTGAAGAATAATTTGAGCAGTTATTTGACTCGCGTAAAAAGCGGAGAAGAGGTTATTATAACTGACAGAGGAAAGATCTTTGCCCGAATTGTTAAAGAAGAGGCCTCCAATAAATCAATCCAGGCTTCACTTGCACCTTTGATAGTCAAGGGGTTGATAAAATTACCGAGCCGCGAGATAAATAAACGGAATCTGTCTCCGATTCAAGTCCCCGGAAAGTCTGTATCAGATATGGTTTTGGAGGATAGGGGATGATCTTGTACCTGGATACAAGCGCACTCCTGAAAAGGTACTTCAAAGAACCTTACTCAAACGAGCTGCTTGCAAAGTGGAAAGAAGCCGCGCAGATTATCACATCTTCTGTAGCGTATGCTGAGACCATGGCTTCTCTTTATCGAAAGAAAAGAGAGGTAAATCTAAGCAGTAAAGTATTCAACAAGCTAGTCAATTCATTCCAACTGGACTGGGAAACCTTTATCCGTGTGGAAGTCAATGAGGGTCTAAATGAAACTATCCACAGAGTTATGGCAAGACATCCCCTCCGTGGACTTGACGCTATACACCTTGCATCAGCAATTATAACACATGAGAGGATAAACGAAGCCTTTCTCTTTGCCTGTTTTGACCAAAGGCTAATTAATGGCGCTCAAATGGAAGGACTTGCAACCTTCCCAGCCCCGCCATTCCATGGGCCCTAAGCCACCAGCTATCATCCTATTCACCTTTTTAGGCCTTTGGCAGACGGCTATTGTGTCGAGTGCTACCATAACAACAACTGGCCAAATCAACGTCAATTAAACTATTAAACTAACTCCGCCTATTTCACGCACAATTGGGGCGAAGCCCTAAGTTTTTTATTTTGCGCTTCCCAGAATATGACTATTGAGTTAGCTCCGCATCATATGCTAATTGTAACGGATTATTGGGTAATCATCCCTTGGAGCGACTTGCGGAAGTCCCGTAGTTTTCCTGACTTTTGCAGTACGGGAAACCCTGGCTCCGGAGCGCAGCGGAGGAGAACAGGGAGGGTCCCATGCTGCAAAAGTCTCAAAAAACAAGGGACGAGAGCATTGGAGGGACAAGGGATGATTACCCAATAATCAAAGACTATATATCGAAGCGGAGCTAACTCAATAGTCATATCCCAGAATACATAAGACATCTAGTATCTTGAATGCCGTGTTTCCATGACCATAGAGGGATATCTGAGCCAGGGGATGCCAGGCTGACAGCATGTTTTGAGCTGCCTGGCCTATGCGGTCAGCGTTTGTCCCTGCCAGTATGTTCCAACCTGCGTCCACCAGTTCCATCCACTCGGTCTCATCACGTAAAGTCACACACGGTACCCCATAGAAAAAAGCTTCCTTTTGTATCCCTCCGGAATCAGTAAGAATCAACTTGGCGTTTTTTTCCAGACGAATCATGTCCAAGTAGCCCAAAGGCTCGATGAGTTTGAGCATTTGTGCCACTTGATCGAAAAGATCTTCACGCTCAAGGGCTTCACGAGTGCGGGGATGTAGTGGCAAGACCACATCCAGCTCCCTTGCTACTCTGGAAAGGCCTTCAAAGATATTCTTGAGCCGCTCCCGGTCATCGGTATTCTCAGATCGATGGACTGTAGTCAATGCGTAGCTATTTGGTTTTAGGTTTAATTCTTCGAGAATGCGGCTTTTCTGTTCCGACTTGGGAGCATAATAAAGTGCCGTGTCATACATTACATCTCCAACATTGACCACCAACGGAAAATTTGGAGTCCTCTCAACATTCGAGATCCTGATTGGATCCAAGATGTTCTTAAAGCCTTCCATTTGGAGATTTTGTACTGCCTTGTGTGTAGGGCAGAAAAGCACACTGGCTACATGATCGGTGAGCACCCGGTTAATTTCTTCCGGCATTTTGCGATTAAGAGAACGCAAACCAGCCTCCACATGAGCTACCTGGATATGCAACTTAACTGCGGCCAAGGCACCTGCCAGGGTAGAGTTGGTATCACCGTAAACCAATACCCAATCCGGTCTTTCATTCAGCAGAACCTCTTCAATTTTTTCAAGCATGCGGCCTGTCATAGCGCCATGAGTGCTGTCTCCTATGCCAAGATTGTAATGGGGTTCAGTAATATCCAGTTCCTTAAAAAATACTTCAGACATATTTGAGTCATAATGTTGTCCCGTATGGACTATGACTTCAGATAGATGCGACACAAGATTACTTGGAAATCCGTTGCGTTTTCTTATGGCTCTGGAAATTGCCGCAGCTTTGATAAATTGCGGTCTAGCCCCAACAACCGTGATAATCTTCATTGAAATTCCTTTTAATGTTATGTAGTACTCAAACGTTATCCAGGACAAATCTGACCAAGCGCTTCATCTTAACCGTCCAACTCAATTTAGATTCCGCAAAGGTGCGCATTTCCTTTGCAAGAGAAGGTATTTTGCTTACCTCTTCTGCAAAATTGACAAGGGCATCGATCTCTACAGGGGATTCATCAGCCGGAATTTTCAAAACCCATGGAAGTCCGGCAGGCAAATCCGGGTCGTCATAAGCGATGATGAACGGTAACCCGCGGGCGGCGTATTCTCGAACCTTCAGGACGCAGGCCTCCCTCAATCCGTTACGATGCAAGGCCAAACTGCCAATCGCCAAATGGCAGCTTAATATGACTTCGTCAAGGTCATTACCATAAAGGACGCCATGGATACGGACCATCTCAGCAAGACCCATTCGCTGAATGGTGGCCTCTTGAGCAGGTGTCAACCGGCCGATCAGGTGCAAGGTCAGACGTGGAGACTGGCCTTGCCAGAGTCTCAATCCTTCAAGAAGCCGGTCAAGGCCATGCCACGGTGCGAATTGACTGCTGACAAAGGCTAACTGAAGAGATTTACCGCTAAAAACAGATGGTGGTTTAAATGGGATTCCTTCAAGAGAAACACCATTTGGCAGAATTATTGAAGGACTTTTACAACCTGCCCGCTCAAGCTCATAACGTCTTATCTCATCCGTAACCCCTATGATGCCTTGAACAGCCCTGAGAATGCGTGGTCCGTATCTCTTTTCCCAAATTCGCCGCACAAAAGGTTTAATGCCACTGGCAAGCGCGATCTCTTCCAGTTCTTTACTGTGATGTTCGGTAAATACCGGTTGTCTGCGGACAACATTTAAAAAAGTCGGAGAAGGAATAGTCCAGCGAGTGACTACTGCGCTGTATTCGCTAAGTCTATTTTTCAGTTTCGGCCAGACCAGAAATGGTAGGAGAGCTTCCTGCACTGACGAAGACCCAGGGACCGAGATTGGAAATAGTATGAGAGATGGATTTCTTTTAACTATGTCTGCAACATCCTGACGAACGACGACTAGGCAATCAGCAGTGTCATTAGGTCCCATGGCATTTCTCAGGGCATGGGTTTGATGACTAAGCTTATTTAATACTCCAGGGTCCAGAGTCCAGAGTATGTTGAGATAGCACAGTTTCATATATGTTTACTAGCCGATCAGAACTAACAGCCCTTTGTGGGACTTTCAAAATATTGACCTATGCACTGCCTTAACTCTTTGCAAAATCAGCGCGATATCAGTCTTATCAAGTAAGAGAGGCTGCCACCACATATTACCGCTAAGACGTGTATACAGATACAATTTCGCTACAGCATTTAGTAAATATGCTATGGTAGTTGCTAACGCTGCGCCGTTGATGCCCATCATTGGGATTAGAATGATATTAGCGATTATGTTCACAGAAACTACAAAGAAGGCCACATACATGTTTAATTCAGGTTTGCCCCTGGCTGCTATGTCATTGGAAAGAATACGAGACAGACTGCCAAGAACAATTCCAGGTAAGAGCCAGATCAATGCACCAGTTGCATTGATATACTTAGAGCCAAAGAGCAAGACGATGAGGGGTTTGGCAACCAGGACTATAGATACCGCAGCAAAAAAGGTAGCCAGGAATACCCACCGCGCAATCACCTGGGTGAGATGGTTCCTTTTTTTTTCGTCTTGATAAAGCTCAGACAGGCGTGGCAGAAGAACAGTGCTCACTGCCTGAGAAAGCAACCAGAGCCGCTCGGCTATCTGGACTGCTATTACGTAAATTCCGGTCAGTGCAGGCGTTAGGAAAAAATTGATCAGGAAGATATCGGCCCGGTAGTTAACGAAAGCAAGGATGTTGCTCAAGTGGGCTTTCCATCCGTAACCAATACACTGTTTGGCATAGAGACGCTGGGATAGACCTCTGATATCGGATTGACAATGTACCCAAACGGCCCGAATCGTCAGCACCAACGCTACCAAATAGCCTAGGCCATAAGCCAGAAGTGCTCCAGGCACTCCCATGCTCAATCCCCATACCAGGGCCAGAAAAAGTACTAGCATTACGCAAGGGGCTATAATGCTGACCGTATTAAAGCGACGAAAGTCTTGTTTTCCCTGAAGTATGCTGATCAAAAACGCTTGGAGTAATACAAGAGGAAATACTGCTACTCCGCCCCACAAGAGCGGGCGGGGCACACCGGGGAAGAAAACATCCCCGCGGCTCCAAATGATTATTGCGCCAACCATAATCCCTAAAGCGCTAAGAATTAGCCACAGCCATAGGTTGGCAAATAGAGCATTCCTTACATCGACAGTTCCACGACCAATGAAGTACACATTTGCCGGGGCTGCGCCGAGATTTAGAAAGGTTGATAAAACGGTTGGCAGGAGAATGGATAGAGTGTAAAGGCCGTTACCTTCCGGGCCTAACACTCGGGCCAGGATTATACCAGATACAAGCCCGAGAAGTATTACTAAAAGCTGTCGGGCCAAAGTACCGGTTACATTGCGCTCGAATCTGGTTAACATAGTCTTGTTGTCTTCAAAATCATAGCCGGTGTTTTCTACAACCACAGTATGGAGAACCTTCGGATAGATGAAGAACCTTTTGGTAAAGACCTGTGAGCTGACCGATGACAGCGCGTGGCCCAAATCGGGCAATACAGTCATTTCGAATTACTTCCGGATCATAACGAGAGAGATTCAACCGTAAGGTGTTCATTGCATTTCCGAGAGCAATTTCGTCGTGCACAGGGACTAGCAAACCGTTACCATTGTGTACTATACACTCAGGGCCGCCACTGCGTGTGGCCACAACTGGTTTGCCGCAGGCCAATGCTTCGATAAGCACTATCCCGAACGTCTCGTAATGGCTGGAAAGTACGAAGGCGTCACAGGCTTGCATTTCCCTACGGACTTCATCGCGGGAGAGCATGCCCAGAAAGACCACCCTGTCATTTACGCCTAGGTTGGCGGTTAAACGTTCCAAGTAACTTCTAATAGGCCCATCCCCGCCGATTCTAAGTTCCACATCCGCATTACCGGCAAACTGGCCTGCAAAGGCTCTTATGAGGTCAATATGCCCCTTTTTTTCAGTTAATAAACCAACATTCAGGAACTGAAATGGTTCATTTTTTTCCTTTGTTTGATACTGAATGGCTGTAAAAAAGGAGGTATCGACCATGTTTGGGATCCAGACCCAAGGATGAACAGCATCTCCGAAGCTGCTTTCTAATAAATGTCCGAGCTGTGGACTCACTGTCACAAGTGCTGAAGCTTTTGATAATGCCTCTGAAACAAGAGGTCGCTGCCAACTATGAAGCAAGTTTCGAGAATAAGTAGTACTATGTTCCGTGATTATATAGGAAATACCGTATGTTGCTTTCAATCGCGCAGCCAGGACCCCTCCCAATAGGCATGAGTGAGCATGAAGGATGTCAGGTCTTCCGCGATCCGATACATAGCGTTCGAATAGACGCTCTCCGGCTTTGAGCCATAAATTTATGTTCTGACGTGGAATGAGTGGTAGCCAAGCCCATCCATGAAGGCCGTAAGTGGGGATGCCGTCATCATCTTCATATGTTATTCCACTGGGCCAGCCAAACAGAGATTTGCGCATGAGTATAAGAGAACGGAGTTGTGGATATATTACACCGACCTGATGGCTAGCGTTCTTGAGGGCATGGACTTGTTCGCGAAAAAAAATTCCGTTGAGGGGGTTTTCATGAGTCGGATACCAGGAAGGGAGGATTAGGATGTGCATTTTAGCCGCCCCTTGACTTGTTCCATGATAAATTTACTTACTCGGTTATCCAGACCGTTGGGCAGGAGCAATTGTCGAAAACTGGATTCAGAGACACGTTGATAAAGAAAAATCTTGATAAGAAAATTTACGGAGTAAGCGGAGGTTGTGGCCGTTGCAGTGCCAATCATACACATTCTTGGAATCGAAAGAACCTTGAGAACTATATTTATAGCTACGATGATAAATGACGCGTAAAAATTCAGTTTTGGTTTCCCCCGTGCAGCGGGATCATTGGATAAGACTCTACTGCTAGCACCCAGAGTAATACCGATGAGAAGAATGCGAAACAGTTCTGTCGCGACAAGAAAAGAATTGCATGAAAAATGACAAACCATGTTATTATTGTCTCTGCCATCGTAACCAATAATACCCAGCGAGCAGTAACCTCTCTTCTGGACGCAATGCGAGTGCCAGCAACGATGAGGAAACGATTCCTATCGCTACCGCAAACCAGGACCGTGACTGGACAAAAATCAAATTAGTTAGGAATTTGTGGAGGGGGAAATTAGTCATTGACAGCTAGTTATGAAATCGCTAAGAGTTAATTGGAGCAACTCGCTTTAGGCTATTGTTCTTAAGGAACATATAGAGCCCGTTGTTCTATACAGAAACGAAAGTGTAACTTTCAGAAGATATAGGTCAACCATTTGTTGTTGCCGGACGCTCCGCGCCCGGCAACAATCGCCGCGTATTACCATCCGCTGGGTGCTCGGCGCTCCGCGCCTCACAACCAGCGGCTGCAGCAGACGATCCCGTCGGCAAACAAGTTTGCCTCCGGTCTCGCTCCTGATCCGCGGCGATTAGCAATGTGTCAAATTAAGTCCTTATTTATACAAGTTAGATCCGTCTTCAGATACCTTATAGACGTAACGAAATCATCCGGATTAATCCAAAAGAGACAATATTTGTTTTACAACCTTAATATTATCACGGTCTAAAGTACTTAGCCGTGCCTTGGACAATCTAAAATTTTGTGGTTTTTGTCGTATCTGGTCAATTTTTGATTTAAAATTTCCAATATCCCGCGCATCAACTACACATTCAGCCATATCTATATCATTCATTATATTTTTTACTTTTGGTTGATAAGAAACTGCTAAAATAGGGCTTCCAGATTTTAGAGCAAGCAATCCAGCATGAAGTCTTGTTACTATTGTAAAATCTGCAAAATTCAGTTTTTTAATTATTTCCTGACTATGATATATCCTATCCTCATATATTAAAGAATCTTTTTCGATTCCCAGGCCTTTTAGTCCTTCAATAACCTCTAACGTACCGAGTCTATCAGTTGGGTAATTGGTGTCAAAAAAGAATAAGTCCACTTTTTCATCAATACTTGTTTGTAAATAGAAAAGGTTTTCCACAAAACCTTCAATAAAGTTTTTATATTTCGCTCTATCTCTATATGGCCAATTGGAGCCGAAGACGGGAGCCACGTTCACAGCAACCACTTTTTTATCTTTCTGCCTCATGGCATTAAATGTTTCTGACGGATAAGAAAAAGCAAAGTCTGGATGATGTCGCGCCTGTAGCCCCCATGTACTTATAATATATTTCTCTGTTTCGGTATCCCTGACGAATACCGATGTTCCTGCAAACTCAACTAATCGTTTCAGAAGGAATTTTCCCATCCTTGTTTTTATTGGAAATGCCCCTATCCCAGCAATAACAACAGGCTTTTTTTGTTCAATGAACTGCTTAGCCACAAAATAAGGATAGATAGGCCATCGAGTATACAAATCCATCAATAAGTTTCCGCCACCAATAATTAAAAGATCACTTTCATCCGCTAAGTCTTGGTGTAGCAGGTTATTAACGCCGAGAAGAAAAAGCATATTTTTTATTTTATCCTTAAAGTGGTCTGGAATCCATTTTAGAATCTTACTTGTACATATCTTTTTTTTGTTTGGTGGCCTCTGTTCATTGTTTTCTTGTGTTATCAAGAATATAGAACATACATACACCGATGGTGACCATGGAAACACCTTAATTTCGGCTTCGATTGCCTCCGGATTAAATGCAACCACATTGATTTTTATCGGAAAATCTGCAACCCTAAATAGCAAATCCAATAGACTGACTAATATTGCCTTATCGCCAATGCTCCCACTATTATAACTTCCGAAAATCGTTATATATTTACTATCCATTTTATTGTGGTATCATTGTTATTCAAAACGATGTATTCCTGGTAGGGAGGCTATGTACGTAATCAATTTCAAATTTTGTTCTCATGCTATTTGCGGAATGGCCTGTATAATGTTGTCAATATCATGGTTTTTCAGATTCAGAAGAGACTCCATATTTCTTTTCAAATTCTGCAAGCTTTTTTTGGGCAACATCCAGTGCATACTTGATTCGTAACTCTTCTGTCTTCATTGCCTCACGCAGGATCACTATCGCTTGTTCTGAGCGATCTGTTTTCAATTTAATTTCCGCCATAATACAAGTTGCCTCCGTAATCTGAGAGGATCTATTTCTGAGTTAAAGCTGTTTTCTTATATCAGCTTAATACGGTTTTTCTTAATTCCTTTCCAAAATCCTGACCTGTCTTTTTCCATTTGTTTAATTTCATTCGGAGTATAAACGAGGATATCGACTGGAATGCCCAACTCCAAAAGATCCGCAAAATTTCTGGGTCTCTCAATAAAAGGCAATTCTGATTCCTGGATAATTAATATATCAATATCCGACCAAGTCCGTGATGCGTGAGTCACAAAAGAACCGAAAAGATAGGCCGCCCGAATCTTTTTGCTTAAGAGCTTTTTTTTCAGAAAGCTCTTCACTTCTTCCGGGGTATAGTCCAGGATGCTGACCCTTGGACGGCTGCGTTCCAGGATATTTGTATGTGACTGCTTCACTACTCTTTTATCCTTGTGCCGACAATTTGGATAATTTCCATGGCAGCATTTAATGCGCGCCCTGCCTGTTCAGAGGTCAACAGTTCAAAAGGGGCGCCTCCAGGGAATGCATCCGGATAGCGACCGGAAATATAATAGAGATCGAGTTCTTTCGCGCATTGTTTCAGAACACCGTTTTCTTCCAGGGTCTGAATGATCTGGAATAGGGAATGAGTGATCAACGGCAGCCAATCTTTTGCCATTTCATGTAATAGGGGCGTCATTTCGGATTCATCCCTAAGGGCTTATAGCCACTCGATGCTTATTACACCCTGTTTTTCAAGTGACCTGAATTCAGGGTCTCCTGTTAAAAGCGGACAGTTCTTGATCATGGACAAGGCCCCAGCAAAGGAATCCATATACGAAATAGGATACCTTGCTTTAAGACCGGCTGCTGTCAGAAGAAGTTTTTTATCGATGCGATCAATCAGCTTCATCGGCAAAGCTTTAATTCTGGCGTAGGCTAAGTCGGCCAAACTCCGGCCTTGTTCCCTCAATATGATATAATAGACTTCACCTATGTGAATTGCGTGGAAATATAGGCGAACGGTGCCATTCTTTGCCTGAATGAGAGTATGCTGAATCTGGTCAGAAAAAGATTCATTTTCGAGATATCCAATTATGGCATAACTATCGAGGACAAAACTATTTGGGCTTTGCAAATCTTTTTATTTTACCTCAATAATTAGAATGGACTCTAAGCTTAACCTATATAAAAGGTAAGAATATATCAAGCATAATTTCTTACTTATTTAAATGATCAAATGGTAGCCGGTATTTAAATCTTTTACCCAAAAGGTGAGGCTGATTTTGATATGCTTTCTGCTTCAAACAAATATCGATTTAATAGCCTTAACAACCCTTTGCGCCGTATTCCCATCCCAAAACTCCGGTGCACCGTCCACCTTCCTCTCCATCACCTCTTCCAGATCCTTTTCCAATGTCCTGGGCGTACCCAAAATATTTGTCCCCTGGGTTACCGTGACCGGTCGTTCCGTGTTGGACCTCAGTGTCACGCACGGTATAAGCAGATACGTCGTTTCCTCCTGTAATCCACCGGAATCAGTGATGGCGAAACGACAGCCAAAGACCAAATTCATGAAGGCCTTGTAGCCCATGGGTTCAGTCAGAATAATACCCTTGCTATCGGCCAGGAGATGCAGGAGTCCAAAACGTTCCAGTTGATTGTGGGTACGTGGATGGACGGGAAAGACCAGGGGTGTTTTCTCGGCAATACGGCCGAGGGCTTTACAAAGTTCATAAAGTGTACTCCTGTCATCCACATTGGAAGGCCTATGCAGGGTGACCACACCGTAAAGACCCGATTCCAGGCCGATACGTTCACGTTCCTGCTCTGCACGGATAGCCGGGGTCATCATGACCAGGGAATCGATCATAATATTGCCGACCATGGTGATCTTTTCGCTGGCGATACCTTCTCTGAGCAAATTTTCATTCCCATCTCTGGACGGAGTCCAGAGATAATCTGCAATGGAGTCGGTCACAACGCGGTTGATCTCCTCGGGCATGGTCCGGTCAAAGGACCTGAGCCCGGCCTCCAGATGGGCCACCCTGATCCCCAGCTTCACGGCAGCAAGTGCGCAGGCAGCGGTTGAATTCACATCCCCCGCCACCACAACCAGATCGGGCCGGTCCGCCATGAGCACCTTTTCATAGGCGATCATCACCCTGCCTGTCTGCTCGGCATGGGTCCCGCTGCCGACCCCGAGATTAATATGCGGGTCAGGCAGCCCCAGGTCTTTGAAAAAATCGGCAAACATGTTCTTGTCGTAATGTTGCCCGGTATGGACGATAACAGGGTGTGCCCAATCTTGCCTGCTCAGGGCGTGGTAAAGGGGGGCGATCTTCATAAAATTCGGCCTGGCGGCGGAGACGAGATGTATTGTTTTCATAGCATTATAGCGTTATGGGGTCGGACGAGACCACATGCTTCGAATCCCCGGGTTCCGGTACCATCAAAATGCCTTGATCTTTTTCAATCCAGCGAATCGCTGCGGCCGGATGATATGGCTTTCCTTCTTTCTGTCCACAGATTGCGCAGGTTCTGTTATCCCCAAAGCCTGAGATGTGGCCGCTTGAGCATCTCCGGCCCCAATCGCTCAAACTCTTCCCGGGAAAACACCAACGTGCGGATCTTCCTCTCAATATATCGTTCGGTTTTTCTTGTTAGATCCGTTAGGTGATACGGATCAATTTCGCCCACCAGCAGGATATCAATAATACCTGTATCCCGTCCCAAGGCATAATCGTCAATAAGATATGCTGCCTTCAGGTGGCCCAGGCGATTAAGGATGCTTTCCAGTATCTGATTAATGCCCAGGGCCTTATGGACCATAGTTTTGAGATCAGGGAACAGGGGATGAGACTGATTGGCCCGGAAGTGGACCTGCCTGCCCTTCTTTTCGCTGAGCAGTAAGTGTGCCTGCTCCATATGCCGCAATTCCTCGCGGACACCATTGGAGGACACGCCGAACTCTGCAGCCAATTCCCGCAGATAAGCAGTGCTTTCAGGATTAAGAAAGAAACGCATGATGAGCTTTATGCGTGTCTTGGATGTGATAAGACCTTCTAACATAAGAAATTAAACCACTACCTGCTGAAAGCAGGTAGATTTCTTATACGACTGAAAGTCTAACATGGTTCAATCTTTAGTCATTAGCAATAGTGAAGGCCTCTTTAGGGCTCGCCTTTTCTTGGCTTGCAATATAAGCGGCTATCATTTTTTCTGTAACATTCCCAACTGTTGCACAAAAATAGCCGCGAGCCCAAAGATGCCTTCCCCAATATCTCTTACGCAAATGCGGAAATTCTTGCTGAATCAGTCGAGAACTTCGTCCTTTCACATATTGAACTATCTTGCTCGGAGCAAGTTCTGGAGGACATGAAACATGCAGATGAACATGATCCCTGCTAACATGACCATTAAGAATTGTAATATTGCGGGCCTCACAAGTCTGACGGATTATCTCCCTGGTTCTAAAAGCCACTTCTCCTTTCAAAACATGATAACGATATTTCGTAACCCATACGAAATGATACTGGATATCATAGATCGTGTGAGGCCCCTTGCGATATTCTTTGCTTATGGCGATAACCTCCCATGAGCAAGTTTACCACGATCCCTTAACTGCTGAAGCCTTTCGCCTGAAAGGCGAAGGTTTTAGACCTGGCGCATGGAAAAATAAA